>NZ_CP091976.1:1200000-1500000 GCF_029016285.1 Vibrio sp. DW001
CATTTTTAATTTGGACTCTAGTACCGACATGATTTGTGGCAAACCAAATGCACCGATTAATACTGGAACGACATCAATACCGTTGTCTAGTTCGTGTAAACCAAAGGTAAAGCGTGGATACATTTGCATTTGGTCTTGACCAATAGTTGAAAGCCAAATACCGAATAGCCCAGCGATCCAACCTTTAATAGCCAAGTCTGGCGACGTTAAGCTACCACTTATCAAAATACCAAAGAGTGCTAATAAGAAATATTCATATGAAGTAAATTGTAATGCTGCTTGTGCAATCCAAGGAGAAAGTAATGCAACAAAAATCATACCAATAAATGAGCCGATAAGTGATGATGTCGTTGCCAATCCAAATGCGCGTCCTGCTTGGCCTTTTTGCGCCATCGGGTATCCATCCATCGCAGTGGCTGCTGAAGCCGCTGTACCTGGTATGTTCAATAGAATTGACGTATACATACCGCCATATACTCCACCCACATAAATAGAAAGAAGAGCCAGCAACGCCACTTGGGGATCAAGTCCATAAGTTAACGTTGTTAATAACGCGACCCCGAGTGTAGCGGTCAGACCAGGCATCGCTCCGAATATAATCCCCAAAAAAGTACTGCCCAATAATACCAAGACCAAGGTTGGTGATGAAAATATGTTCCCAATCATGTTAGCAAAGGTTAAAAGAGTGTCCATTGTATTCGTCCTTATTAGAATGCATCATCCAATAATTGTTGATTTTCATTCGACAGATTAACTTCTTTTGTCGCAGTATTATCAGCAAGATAGGTAAAGTAGGTGGTATTAAGTACTTGCTCTATGACAAGGCCTTCTTTCGGTAATGGGACTAATAAAAAGTAACGAAAGATAGGGCAAAGTATTAATGGAAATATCGTTGCAATTAAAATGACTCGGCGAACTTTAGGTCTATATTCGGACGGTTCCTGTTTCGCAAAACGATGCATAGTGTAAATAAGGCATACCGAAAGAATAAGCATAATGATATCGGTGTTGAACTCGTATGACGCATTAATTGCAGCATCCATACCGCTTAAAAAAATAATTGCAGATAGTGCCATAAAGCCGTAATAAACTTTTAATAGCATCTTTGTTAACGGTGGCTTATCAAAGTAGTACAGGGCGATGTAGAACAGCAAAAAGGCCATTGAGCCTAAGAAAAAGTCATACCACGTGATTAAAATATAGATATAACTTAACAACCCACCGCCAGAAATAAAGAAAGCAGTAGGATTAAAAAATTTCAATTGTTTTAAAAATAGTGAATAACCGCCTTCTTTTTTATTTGATAAAAAAATAGAAATACCAGCCATTAGTAACGCAAATCCGATAAACAAAGGTAATAATCCAGGAGATTCATACCAAGTGGTTTTTACTCCACCGACAGTCCCAGAGAATGGCATTGTGAGTGAATTAACAATGATGAAGGCGGCGAAAATGACAACCACAATAGAAAAGACAAAATCCCATCCATTCTGGTTTGGCTGTGAACTGTCATTCTCTTGCAGTTCTTCAACAAGTTCATTTTCTTGCTTATTTATTTCAGACATATCAAGTCCTTGTCTCTACTGAAGAGTTGAAATAGAGGTAGTATAAAATGACACCTTGGAAAAAGGACTAGCAGTGGCCAAGGTGTCGGGCATTAACTACATAAGTAGACTAAGGTTTTGGAATACCAAGAGTTGCAGGGCTGATTTTTGCAGCTTTAAGATCCCAAAGTGTCCATGAGAAAAGTGATTCTAAACGAGCCATTCGTTCGTTGGCCTTCTTACCGAAGTCGCCTACTAACGTATAGTAGTTTTCTGCCGCGTATTTTTTCACTTCATCACTTTCCATTGCACTTACAAATGCACCAGCGATCTTTTTCTTAATATCTTTAGGTGTTTCTTTTTTTATAGCAAAACCAATAGATTGTGAAATTGGTAAGTAATCACCTAATGCAGGGTATGCTTTGATAGCAGAAGGGATAGATATATCGCCTACTTGAAAGCTATCATTTGTTAGTGTACCAAGTGCAACAAAATCACCTGATTGAATAAGCTGGTTTTGTTCAGCAACAGATGTAATGACTACATCTACTTCACCGCTTAATGCTGCATTTTGTGACTTAGATGAGCCAGGATAAGGTATAAAGTTCATCTCACCTTGAATCCCTTTTGCAAATGCCAGGTAGTTAATGTGGTGTAATGAACCTGATGAACCAGCACCTACACGTACTTTGCCTGGATTTGCTTTAATGTATTTCACTAACTCGGCTAAGTTTTTATATGAAGATCTTTTAGAAACAGAGAGTACGTCAGGTGAGCTTGCTACGATAAAGTAGTCAAATACGTCCATTCTGTTTTCCCATCCTCCCATTACTGCTGCAGTAACGTTAGACTCCGATAGACCAATGATGGTGTAACCATCAGGTTTACTCTTGTAACCCTCAAGAAGACCAACTGAGCCTGAAACACCACCTGGTTTGTTGAGAACGTTAATGTTCGTACCTAAATAACCAGACATAGATGCCGTAATAACGCGGTTAATGACGTCGGTACCACCACCGGCAGACCATGTCACGATGTCACTAATATTACGACTCGGGTAACGCGTATCGGTATCGGCGTAGCTGACACATGACAAAATTGACAAAGCTGCGACAGAAATGCTTGTGAGTAGTTTTTTCTTGTTCATGGAGATGTCCTTTTCTATTTTTTATTAAACTTGAAAATATATATAACTATACAGTTGTAAACATTAACAGGTTGCTAGTGGTTGTTCATTTTAGTAAATGGCTTTATTAGATCTTTAGAAAGTACGTTTCTAAATCTTGCCAAATATCCATGTACTCTTTTTTCTGTAAGGATTCACCAAACGTGCCCATGCCAATTTGGTCAATCCTTGCTGAAATTTTGTTTGTAACTCGTACGTTTGTTTCAAACATTTTCACCATGTCCCAACGAGTTGGAGAGGTATCTGAAGTGAGCCAACCTTGATAATTGAATTTTTTCAGGTAGTAGATGAATTCAATGTATTGCATTAAGCTACGACTGCCACAAAAATAGTCCCAATCCCATTTGCCATCATTGTCATTGATATGGATGTAGTATTTGATTCCTTCAGACTCAAGTAGGGCAAGCTCTTCAGCAGGGTTATTATCACCATATAGAGAGTGGCCATAATCGAGTGTTACACCGATATTTTCATTACCGATGCTATTGATTAAGCACGTTGTTTTAGATGCATTGTCAAGGTAACAACGTCCGCGTACTTCATTTGGTTTGTATTCGATAAATAGAGGAATATTTGGTTTGTAAGCGCCAGCTTCAGCAAATGTATCTTTTAAACGTTTCCATGTGTCGGAGTAGTTTGCTTGGAAAGAAAACTCATAACCATCACTGAGAGGGCAACATTGAACTTTGTCAGCATTAACTTCTTCTGCAAAATCTTTCGCTTCTTTAATAAATTGTACTGCACGAGCGCGAACTGCTGCATCAGGTGACGTAAGTCCACCAGATTTAAAATCTTCTTCAGCTTTCACATTAACGTTGATGGCAGCTACGGTAATATCGTATTTGGCTAGCAATAACTTCAGTTCAATAAGGTTTTCATAATTTACTTCGTAAGGGTAAACTAGTTCTGCCCCTGTCATACCTTCAATTAAAACAAGCTTTTGAAATTTTTGTTCTAACGACTGTGGCTCGTTATATTCAGAAAATCTATCTTTAGTTTGACCAAGAAAGGACGTGATCACTGCGTGTTTAAACATCTTCTGTTCCTTGTTTTTTATTGGCAAAACTGATTGCCGTTATTTAAAAAAATTGGTTATATTCATTGTATGAATGACCTGAGCGGATAGCTGGTTAAGCCATCACTTCCTCTATAGTCTTTTCTAAAATCAATATTTTTTTTGCAGACTTAACGATATGATTTGCAGATATTCCATATTTTTCAATTAACTCTGGATATGCACCTGATTCTGCAAAAGTATCGTTCAAGCCAAGGTTGTCAAACTTCGCATGTACGCCATCTTTTGCCATACGTGTTGCTATTTCATAAGCCATACCGTTACGCTGTTGATGCCCTTCCACTACGATCAGATTTCCGGTTTTTGAGATCGATTTTTTAATGCTATCCCAATCAAGTGGTTTCACACTGTATGCATCAATTACTTCGACACTAACGCCAAATTTTTCAAGTTCATCTGCGGCTTCAAGTGCTTGGAAAAGGATGTCACTGTAAGAAACAATTGTTAGGTCTGAACCTGTTTTGAGGGTATGACTACCCCCACATTCAAACTCTGCTGTCTGGTCATATAGTTCGAAATATGCATCTCTTAATAAACGACAATAAACAGGACCTTGTGTCGCCATTGTTACGTCGAATAGTGCCCTTGATGATGCTGAGTCACAGGGTGCAAATACATGCATATTGGGAAGTGAAGTCATTAATGCGATATCTTCAGATGCTTGATGAGTTACGCCATCAATTGCTGCTGTTACACCACTGTGAGATGACATTAATTTCACGTTCAAATTTGGATAACAAATAAAGCTACGTACGCTTTCTAGTGCACGCATTGTTAGGAATACTCCATAACCTGCGACAACTGCTGGGCGACCATTTGCAGCCATACCTGCAGCGGAAGCCATCATGCCAAATTCTGCGATGCCCATTTGAAAGTAACGTTGAGGGTATTGGTCATTAAATAGGTAAGAGTTAGTTGAATAACCGATATCGGCTTCAAAAACCACGAATTCCTGATTGATTTCTCCATACTCAACCATGCGTTCGGCAAAGGCTACGCGTGTTGCTTTGTTAGATTTCACTAATTTCGTCATAATTATTTGTCACTGTATTGTTAAGGTTAAATGGCTAAGCCGTAAGTTCTGCACGGGCGGCTTGATATTCTTGATCATTTGGCGCTTTACCATGCCAATTTCGTTCATCTTCCATAAAGCTAACGCCTTTACCTTTTATGGTTGTTGCCACAATACAAGTCGGTTTTCCTTTGTATTCTCGTGCGGTTTTTAGTGCACCTTGGATGGCCTCTATGTCATGTCCATCTATACTTAATACATGCCAGCCAAACGAAGAAAATTTATCTTCAACACTAAATAACGGCATGATTTGATCACTCGTACCATCCATTTGTAGGTTATTTCTATCAATAAAAAATACTAAGTTATCAAGCTTATACTTAGCGGCGACCATAGATGTTTCCCAAACAACACCTTCGTTTAATTCGCCATCTCCTAAAATAGAATATACGCGTCGACCATCGTTGGTCATTTTGCCTTCTAGCGCCATTCCGGTTGCTGAAGCGCAACCATGACCTAGTGATCCTGTTGTCATATCAAGGCCTGGAGTACTCTTCATATCAGGATGACCTTGCAAAGGGCTATTTAGTTTACGTAAGTGATTAAGAGCCTCTTTATTAAAAAAACCTAGCTTTGCAAGACTTGCATACCACACTGGACAAGCATGACCTTTAGATAATACAAATCGATCACGATTTTCCTTACGAGGATCCTCAGGGTCAATATTTTTCATTTCAGAAAAGTACAACGTAGACATAATTTCAGCTGCAGAATATGAACCACCAATGTGGCCAGATTGTGATTTGTAGACCATATCTAAAATGTCAATCCTAAGTTCATTTGCGATGTTATAAAGCTCGTCAACAGAAGCAAGGTCTTGAGTTTCTTCAGGCATTGGAGTTTCTCCTTTTTCTATAAAATAAAATTTATTCAAAAAATTTTGTTTTTAATTAATCACTCAGAAAACGTTTCACTTTCTAAACGGTTCGTTTTAACTTTTCGTATCAAAAATAAAATTTCTTATTTATAAACAAATGCTTATTAAAAGTTAAAAACATAATAATAGTGTTGTTAACTTTTCTACTGATCGATATCAAGAGTATTATTTAATCAATTAGTTAATTTTTTAAAATATTTATTAAAAAATATATTGGTCAGCGAGATGGATTATAGGGGAATGAATAAGATTATTTTTGGATCTTTATCACAGAAACAACCCCGGATTTAATGCTTTTATTAAGCATATTAATAGTCAAAAAACATACTTTAAAAGGCTAAAAATTAAATGTTAATTTATCTTTTTAAAGCGCCTATGGTTTAAATAAATACATAAATATATTAATAAATTTATTGAGGTATTTATTGTGATCGCGATCAAATGTATGTATTTAGTCATTGGATTTGTATTAGTTATCAGCGTAGTTTTTAAAAAGAAAACAATACATGTTAATGGATGATTATTATGGAAATTGCAATTGGTTGTGATGATGCGGCTGTTGGACTGAAAGACGTTTTAAAAGTACACATGGAATCAAAAGGTATTATTTGCGTGGATTACAGTAACTTAGAAAACAAAGATGATGATTTATACCCTGATGTTGCATTTCGAGTTGCTACTGCTGTTGCAGAAGGTAAGCAATCTCGTGGAATTATTGTTTGTGGCACGGGCATTGGTGTTTCTATTGTTGCGAATAAAGTACCTGGGATTAGAGCTGCGCTTTGCCATGATGTATTTTCTGCAATTAGAGCAAGAAAAAGTAATGGTGCTCAAATTATTACTATGGGAGAGCGTGTTATTGGATCTGAATTAGCTAAAACGATTTTGGATCACTGGTTAGAAGCGGACGCTATTGATAGTTCATCACTGCCAAAAGTACAACGAATTATTGATATTGAAAACAGCTTATTAAAAACAACGTACTAAGCAAGTGATGAAGGAGAATTCGAGATGAGAAAACCAAAAAAATTAATAAACAAAGCAGCAGATGTTGCCAGAGAGCAATTTGATGGATATCTCTATGCTGGCAAAGATATTTTACAACGAGTTGGTAACTTAACTGCAGCTATCCGTAAAGATGTTTCCGCTGAAAAAGTAATGATTGTTACTGGCGGCGGCGCCGGTCATGAACCTATGTACGGCGGTTATGTTGGTCAAGGCTTTGCTGATGCCGTGGTTGTGGGCGATGTATTTGCCGCACCAACTCCCGACGTTATCGTTGATACAACGACGGCATTGAACCCTAAACAAGGGGTTTTATTTATCTACGGGAATTATGCTGGAGATAATATGAACTTTGATATTGCGTCAGAATTATTGGAAGACGACGATATTAAGGTTCACACGATTCGTGTTAATGACGATGTGATTTCGGCTTCAGCTGATAATAAAATTGAACGTCGGGGCATTGCAGGTAGTGTATTTGTTTTAAAAATAGCGGGGGCAGTGGCGGAATGTTCTTCGGACTTTGACCATATTGTTGAAGTTTCTGAATTGGCATTAAAAAATACGAGTTCAATTGGTGTTGCCCTTGGACCGTGTGCGATTCCACAAAATGACTCTTTCAATTTTGAGATTCCACACGATGAAATTGAAGTGGGTATGGGCCTGCATGGAGAACCTGGTGTTGGTAAATCGAAGATAGTCGACTCTCAGAGTGTGGTTATTACGATGCTAAATATGTTGTGCGTTGAGCAAGATTTGCAAGCGGGGGACTCGGTATGCGTATTAGTCAATAACCTTGGTTCTGCCACTCAAATGGAACTACTTATTGCAAATAAAACGATTGCTGAGCAATTAGGTAACCAAGGAATTGAAATACATGACACTTTATTGGGCAGTTATTGTACTTCGCTCGAAATGTCTGGTTTTTCGATAACACTGTTAAAACTCAATGATCAACTAAAAGAACTCTATGACATGCCTTGTCATGCTTTGGCCTTAAGGAAATAAATAATGAATACTGTCGAAACAAAACAAATGATGCTTTTGGTTGCCAGAGGAATGGTCGGTAAAGAGCCATTACTTACGAAATTTGATCAAGCTATTGGAGATGGCGACCATGGTATAGGTATTGAACGTGGTTTTAGCGCTGTAGCAGAATATATTGAGCAAGACTTTGATGCTGTGGATGTAGGTGATGTCATGCTTAAAATCGGTACCAAGCTAATGTCGACAATGGGGGGGGCATCGGGTGCAATTTTTGGGACTTTATTTCGCACAGGTGGCAAAGCTATTTTAGGCGAAAAAGAATTAACTACTGCTGTACTCGCTCTTTTTTTAGATGCGGGGCTCCAAGGTATCTATAAACGTGGCGGTGCAGCGGTTGGTGCTAAAACGATGATTGATGCATTAGTACCTGCAATGGATTCTGCAAAATCCCTGAGTGATACACCCTTAGTTGATGCTTTACATTCGATTGCAGAAAGCGCTAAGAATGGCGTTGAAGAAACGAAATCTATGATTGCAACCACTGGTAAAGCAAAAACATT
Organism: Vibrio sp. DW001; assembly: GCF_029016285.1. Lineage (NCBI taxonomy): Bacteria > Pseudomonadati > Pseudomonadota > Gammaproteobacteria > Vibrionales > Vibrionaceae > Vibrio > Vibrio sp. DW001. The sequence continues at coordinate 1,208,307 of NZ_CP091976.1, forward strand.
AGGCGAGCGTTCATTGGGGCATCCTGATCCTGGTGCTATGTCAATGGCATATATTATGGAATTTATGAGTGACTATGCGCAAAGTAGGGTGCCTGCATGAAACCTCTCTGGATCGGCTCTAGTTGGAAAATGAATAAAACATCAGGGGACGTTGATGTATTTTGTCAACATATGAAGGAAGCGCTGGTAGGCTCAGATTTTCAAATGGAGATACAGATGTTTGTAATCCCAGCCTTTCCTTACGTTAAAACTGTGTACGACCAGCTTAATGATTCTGGTGTTTTGGTTGGAGTGCAAAACATTTGCTGGGATGAAGCGGGTCCATATACAGGTGAAGTTTCGGCAAGGATGGCAGATGATCTTAACGCCTCATTGGTAGAAATTGGTCATTCTGAGCGTCGAGCTATGTTTGGAGAAACTGACCAAACAGTTAATTTAAAGGTCCATGCTGCACTCTCTGAGAGGTTAACGCCATTAGTTTGTGTGGGTGATACTGCACAAGAGAAAGAATGGTGCGTATCAGCAGAAGCAATCGTTCGACAGGTAAAAATAGCACTCTATGGCCTAAGTATTGAACAAGTTAAAAAAGTTCTGATAGCTTACGAACCGGTTTGGGCGATTGGCGAATTTGGAATACCGGCGTCTCCAGAAGAAGCTGAAGCGGGCTTACTTGAAATTCGTAATGCACTGGCTGAGTGTTACTCACCAGAATTAGCGCGATCTATGACGCTGTTATACGGAGGAAGCGTACATCAAGGTAACGCGAAGGATTTGCTTGCTCAAACTAATGTGGATGGATTATTTATTGGTCGTTCTGCTTGGCAACCAGAGAGTTTTTTACAGCTGATTGGTATTGCTGAAAATTATAATAAAACAAGGCGTTAGTATGACTTCATCGTTTTCAATCAGCACGGTTGCTTATTCGGGTTATAAAATTGATGTCGCATTAGATTCTATCCAATCCCTTGGAGTAGAACAGATTGAACTGGCGTTAATTCTAGGTGCCATTTATGGGTTAAAAGAAGAAGATGTGAATGTTGAATTTGCTCAATATGCAAAAAACCAACTAGATATACGTGGTATGACATGCTCGTCATTGGCTTGTCATTGCCCATTGACTGGTGATAATTGCAATACGCTACTTAAAAAGCGATTGAATATTTGTCATACCTTGGATTGTAAATTTCTGATTCTTTATGCACCAAGAGATTGTAGCTTAAATGAGTTTGTCGAATTTGTTGGTGAAAGTTTACAGTTATCCAAAAAGCTTGGCATACGGATATTGATTGAAAATGTTGGCGACCAATTGCCTTATGTGTTCAATGGCTCATCAGATCTGGGAAGTTTTTGCGGGTCGATCGATTCAAGTGTTATGGGGGTTAATTACGATCCTGGTAACTTTGCATCGCACCGACCACTCGACAATATAGTACAAGATGCGATCGCTTGTTTAGACGCATGTGAACATATCCATATTAAAGATGTGGTACGTACGGAAACTCACTATGAGTTTTGTGAAGTAGGCGATGGTATTTGTGACTATGGTGAATTACTTACGGCAATGAATCAACGCACAACACCGATTATGTTTAGTATTGAGGCTCCTTATGGGTTGGAAAGAACATTGGCGGGAACGGCTGGTTTTAAACCTATCGAAGAAAAATTGAGTGTCTCTGAAATTGAAGAAAAATTATGTCGGTCAATTGAGTTTATTGGTAGATACCTTCCAATCAGTCAAGGTAGTACGGTTCAATAAAAGGCGATTCATTTATCGATTTTTATTTTCCATTTCAATAATATTAGAATGGAAAATGTCTAAATAAGTGAAATCAAGTACTTTAATACTCATACGACATCCTTAGTATTAATATTCATATAAATTTATTTTTATAATAATTAGTTAGAGTTGTATGTTGCAGAAATTAATTGAATATTTTTATCCTCATTGTTACTGGCGTTAATATCAACGGTCATGCAAACATACGGGTGTGTCCGACATGAGTTAAGTAATAAAAAATAGCGTCTAATATTAAGTGACTAGTTGCTATATAAGTAAACGCGGAAACTCTGATTACTATACCTCAATCATTGGGTAATTAACATGACCAGAATAATGTAATTAAATTTATCAATTTAAAATAAATAAGGTATATAAGGAATGAGTGTAAAAAGCAAGATTGTTACGTTGTTTGGTTTACTAGTTGCGATAAGTATTAGTCTTTTAACCATAAACAATTATAACAATTTCAAAACATATTCAAGTGACAGTACAAGAGACTCGTTATCGCTAGAAGCAAACCTTATTTCATCTGTTGTAGAACAAAAAATGTCTCGTTATTTTGATGGATTACGTTTGATGGCCGCTGAAGTTGCTATGAATGATGCTGGAGAAATTGGCGATATTGAAATAATAAAAAAACAACTCATTAAAGTTGAGAAAAATTTAAATATGTTTGGCGCTGCACTTGGACAAACCGATGGTGTTACTTATAACAGCAATGGTGTAATCGCCAACTTTAACGCAAAAAAATTGGGTCGAGAATGGTATAAAAATGCGATGTCGGATAAGCGAAATGCGGCCACTATCCCTTATCTTAATAATGTTGGTGACTTAGTTATGTCGCTGTCAGTTCCTATTAAGAGAAATGGTAATATTGTTGGTATTTTAAACGCGAATATCTCAGTAAATGCAATTTCTGACAAAGTGACTGAAGTAGCGAAAAAGAGTAATATTTTCGTAAATCGAGGCGATGGTTACTTATTAGCATCTAATGATCCTGAACAGATTGGTCAAGATTTATATAAAATAAGACCTTCTTATGATGCTTATAAAAATGAAACCAACTCTAGTCATATCTATGATTTTGAAGGAGAAAGTTACTTTGTCACTAGCTCAATGCTTCCTGAGTTTGGATGGAGTGTTTGGTCTTGGGAAAAAATTGAACGTATTGAAAAAGCGGTTAACTCAAACCTGATGCAATCATTAATAATTGCTCTTATTTTAATATTAATTGCACTCGTGATTACCTATTGGTTAGTGATTAGATTGATGTATTTACCTATCGGTGGTGAGCCGAGCGAGATTGAGAAGTTAGTACATCGCGTAGCAAGTGGTGATTTAACCATCTCTGGTGTCAAAACGGGTAAAGAAACAGGGATTTACGCAGCAGTGTTTGTCATGGTTGAAGCGCTAAAATCAAGCCTTGAGCGGATTAATCAAGCTGCAAGTGATCTCACTGAATCTGCAGATAAAACATCGGTTGCTGCAAGTGATCTTAACCAGAGCTCTGAGGCACAGATGAATCACCTAGAGCAAACGTCAACTGCCATGAATGAAATGACCATTACTGTACAAGATGTCACTACCAACGCATTTAATGCATCGACAGCAGCACAAGAGGCATTTCAACATTCAGAAACGGGCATCTTAATTGTTAATGCCATGAATGATGATATTAACAACCTTGTTAAGGGAATCGAAAATGTTGTTCAAGTGAATAGTCAACTTGAAGTAGAGACGCAGAGTATTGGTAGTATTCTGGGGGTGATCAATAGTATTTCTGAGCAAACAAATTTATTAGCATTAAATGCTGCGATTGAAGCCGCTCGTGCTGGTGAACATGGTCGAGGATTTGCTGTTGTTGCAGATGAAGTTCGTAGTCTTGCAAATCGTACTCAACATAGTACCAATGAAATTCAAGACATGATTAACAAATTACAAGCTCAGACAAAAAATCTATTAGAGTTAATGAATATTAATATGCAGAAAGCGGAGGATACTGTAGAAAAATCTGATAATGCAAATAATGCTTTAGCTGCCATTCGTACTTCTGTGACACTTATTGATGAGATGAATACTCAAATCGCAACGGCGGCAGAGGAACAAACGAATGTTTCTTCCGAGGTTAATCTAAGTATTATTGATATTAATGATGCTGCAAAAATAACATTTAAACTATCAGAGGAAAATAATGAAAGTGCTAAAACACTTACTGAAATTGCAATGTCATTAAGAAAATCAGTAGAATTTTTTCATTATTGATACTCACTTGAGATGACCTCTCTTGATGGTAAAAGCGAGTGAACACAGAAAAAAGGAGAGTTCTATCAATTAATGCAGGCTATTTTTAGCCTGTATAGATCTATACCCCTCCACCTGATTTCATCCATGCGTTACCCTTTGCTATCACCATTCAAATCATCCAGTTAATTTTCCAAGAGAAGGGGCTTTTGTTTCCAAATGCAAGGAATTGAACCAACAAACTACGATCTGATCCGTTAAGTTGATAGTACCTTTATGTGATTGACTTAGCAGGAGCCCTATTGCTTGTGGAAAGGATTAAGAGTTACCTGCTATTTGAGTGAATATATTATTCAGTGACTCGCTCAACTACTCGATGGAGCTGAAGTTCCGGTTAAAAAATGAGTAGACCATAATCTGACCGGCAACAATGGCGCAAAACATCAGTAGCGCGGACATACCAATATTTGGTATGGGCAAGATAGCGGTGGCAAAAAATGATTCACTTGCCCCGACAATAATTCTACTGCCTGGAACCAAAATAATAATGCCTTGGATAATGTAAACCAAAGGAGGAACCTCTCGTACTTTACCCGCAGCTAACCCATATAAAGTGATCAGCATGGTACTAATCCAAGTACCTACAACCCAATCAGAAGTAAACCAGTGTGGTCCCCACATCCCAATTGCGGCGGCAGGTAAACCGATAATGATATCTTTCATGCTCGCGTTAAAAACAATACCGATGGCAACCGATATGCCGATAAGAGCCAATACATGCAGGAGCAGAGGGATTTCGTTGGCAAATTCTACCACCGCTGTGTTGTGAGTGATTAAACTGGACAGACTTAAACCCAGTACAATACCGATGAATACTTTAATGACCACAAGCGTGCTTTGTGCGAGCAATTCAATGCCTGATCGGAAATCGTTTAACGCCAAACTCCCTAAGGCATTGGTTACAGTAAGGCCGGGGATAAAAAGCACAATGGATGAGATACATAACGCAAGGGTAGGCAATTGAGGATAATGGGCCGCCATTAATCCGACCAAGAAACTGGCAATAAGCGCAACTAAAAACTCGATAAGCAGTGCTTTCTCTCCCTTTAGCGTAACCTGTGCAAGCCAAGCGATTAGGCCCAAAATCGCCGAAATTACGACAGCGAAATATGTGGTTCCTACCAACATCAAATAGCAAGGCGGTAGCATTATATTGGCGATACACAGCATTCGGTTTGAGTATTTCTCTGCGGGCTTAAACTTTTTTTTAGTAGAGAATGCCTCTAACGTTGCGACCAAATTGCGCAGGTTAACAGAAGGTGGTTTTTTGGTTTCTATCACTACGTTTTGAATGGGTTTTTCGAAGACAGTGATGACTTTAGTTGGCGTTACGTCGATTGAAATATCGACATTACGATTCTTAGCGTACAATTTTGTATATTCAGATACTGAATATGGAGCACAACCAGACTGGTGTAATCTATCTGAAAACCCCAATATTTCATCATGGGTACGTTCTAACTCACTCTTATTATTCATAACTACTCTATTTTTTATTGGTGTTATACATTACCACTAAGCTAAATTCCACCCTAGAATCTAGAGCGGAAGTAACAAATAAAGTAATCGTATTGAGAGGATCTTACCCTACTAGAGCGCGTTATAGTTCTATAATATGCTCAATGCAGGATATTAGCTCATTAGGAGGTGCTAGTGTGGTCTGTTTTAGTCAAAACTAAGATAAGCATAGCGGTAGCAATAGAGATCAAACGCATCCGTTCTGCTGATAATGAATCTGTACTCTGATTTTTGATTATAGGATAGATTAACATGGCACAGTGGGTAAAGAGTAATGGACAAATGTTCAGTCGACATTGACGTCGAATGGCGAAACACGCGAGTTGAATATTGCAAAAAAGGGAGAGCCTTATACGGTTTAGGTAGACGAATTTGACATGAATAATAACGTTACAGGAATAGTAATTAAGTTATTCATGTTTGTGGTTAAAATCCGATTTTAACTAAACACTTTGTGCTGGAGAGAAGTACCTTTAACCGCCACTGCTTATTTTAACACGATATTCTTAGCCTCCTAGTGATGTATCGTAGTATACCTAATCGCCAGAAAGTACCTACCATTAGGTGATCTTAGATGGATATGTTGATATTTTATTGTTCTGAGATCTAACGGTATTTTAAATATAGAATAATACTAACTTGATTGAGCTTAATCACCTTAGTTGGATGAGTTGACGGCCTATCGAGTATAAAACTGAGCGTAATGACTAAAACTCAATCTATTTAATAACTTAACTACATTACGATAAAACGTGCCTATTAAGGTGTTTACAGCATGGTAAATAAGAGTAACATATGTAAAAGGCGATGATGTTCCGCCATGTATACTCTAATTCCCCACGTATGCAAAACCGCCCTAAAAAGCTAATGACGTCTGCTAATACACGCAAGAGCAATAGGATTATTCCTAGGCTTGTGTATTGACAGCATGTCGATATCCAACCTTTCCTATGCTTATTGCTTTTCTAATATATTGATTTAGAGAGTAAGCAATGAATTATTCTACCGAAGTTCAATCTATGTGCTCCGTTTCACGTGGACCGAGACATATGTCGTCTCCTATTCCTGTCGAAGGGCGCTGGATTTCACCAAAAGATGTTATCGCCTTATCCGGGGTTAGTCATGGCGTCGGAGCTTGTGCACCACAGCAAGGCGCCGCAAAACTCACATTGAATACCAAAAACGGCATCATTGAGGAAGCGCTGATCGAAACGATCGGTTGTTCTGGAATGACACACTCAGCTGCAATGGCTTCGGAAATTCTAACTGGGAAGACGCTTTTAGAGGCAATGAATACTGACTTAGTATGCGATGCCATCAACGTTGCAATGCGAGAAATTTTTCTTCAGTTTGCTTACGGTCGAACTCAAACCGCATTTTCTGAAGGAGGTTTGCCGATAGGTGCAGGTCTTGAAGATTTAGGAAAAGGATTACGGAGCTCTATCGGTACGCATTACGGAACCAGAATTAAGGGCGCGCGTTATCTTGAAATGGCAGAAGGTTATGTCCAGTCTATGGCATTGGATGATAATGATGAAATCATTGGTTACCAGTACGTCAATTTAGGCCAAATGATGGGTCTGATCAACGAAGGATGTTCCGCAAACGAAGCGGTTGCTAAAGCAACAGGTACCTATGGTAGGTACTCAGAAGCCACGAAAACTATCAATCCTCGACACCAATAACAAGACCTACCAAAGGAATATATTATGCCAAAGTTTGAAAATTATGAACGAAGAGAAAAACAAATTCTTACCGCATTGCAGGCTAATGACTTTGATAGTTTGGAGCAGGCTGAAGAATACTGCCTTGAAAAAAATATTGATCCAAGAAAAATCGTTAAGGAAACGCAGAAAATCGCCTTCGATAATGCAGGGTGGGCATACGTCTTAGGCGCTGCTATTGCGTTGAAACAGCAGTCCCATACCGCATCAGATGCCGCAAATTATATTGGCGAGGGGCTGCAAGCTTTCTGTATTCCCGGTTCAGTTGCTGAGCAGCGAAAAGTTGGCTTGGGACATGGTCATTTGGCCGCGCGTTTGCTTAGTGAAACGACAGAATGTTTCTGTTTTCTTGCCGGACATGAGTCATTTGCCGCGGCGGAAGGTGCGATAAAAATAGCACTTAATGCGAACAAGGTTAGAGATAGAAAGCTGAAAGTTATTCTTATTGGTTTAGGTAAAGACGCGGCGTATTTAATTTCTCGTATTAATGGTTTTACCTATGTGGAAACCAAATTTAACTACGACACCAGCGAACTTGTTGAACTGTCTCGTCGCTCTTTTTCTAAAGGTTCTAATGGAGACATCTTATGTTATGGAGCGGACGATGTCAGAGAGGGTGTTGCAATGATGCATAAAGAAAATGTTCAGGTTTCTATTACAGGTAACTCAACCAACCCAACTCGATTCCAACATCCGGTGGCTGGTACCTACAAAAAAGAACGCTTAGAACAGGGACAATCTTTCTTTTCTGTTGCCTCCGGTGGTGGTACAGGACGCACTCTGCATCCAGATAATGTAGCGGCTGGGCCTGCCTCTTATGGTATGACAGACACGATGGGGCGAATGCACTGCGACGCACAATTTGCTGGTTCTTCATCTGTACCAGCCCATGTAGAAATGATGGGATTTATCGGTATGGGGAATAACCCAATGGTAGGCGCGACAGTAGCAACAGCCGTTGCTATTGAACAAGCCATAAACTAATTCATAGATAAGGAAGCCGTTACCGGCTTCCTTATCTTGTACAAATTGAAGGAGTGCCGTATGTTTTTTTGCCATGAGCACCTACCAGAACAGTTCGATGATATTTTGTTTTACATCGAGGAGCCTTTTCAGATGCCAAGTGAAAAAGCCTTTAGTGCCTCTATTAAGTACCGACTGAATGATGAAGAGAAACTTTGGAAACGTGTTTGGTATGTCTCCGAATTAGAAACCAAATTAATGGAGGTTGAGCTGGAAGACTCCCCCAAAGAAACGATAAAACTCATTGCTAACGAGCATAAACATGATTTCAAATGTGATATCAGTAAATACCTCAAACACAATGCCCTTAATTCTGAAATTTGCGATGGTATTTTGGTATTAACTAAGAAAATGTAGAATCCTTGGTTACCTGTCTTGTCGAGAAGGTTCACATTAACGTAGCTTTACTCGAGTACTACACTTACTTCCTTATTAAACAAACTCAATATTAGCAATCTTACAGACTTGCCCATGGACCAGTATATGACTAATGGTGTCGCTATCTATTATCAAGTTGATCCCCATCTTGCTTGGGCGTTCTAAAAATCGGCCCTGAGATAAAGTGAATGGTTGTTTACCTGATACAAGTTTGTGTTTAAAGAGAAAAGCTGCGCAAGGGCCAGCGGCGCTGCCAGTAGCGATATCTTCAACATTGCCTTGGTTATCCCAAGTCCGCCCTTCAAAATTATTTACATCAAGAATATAGGCAAACTTTGCACCATGTTTTTCTAACAATGCTTCAAAATGGTTAACCACAATACGAGCATCCTCAATTCCACTGACTATCGGTACGATGAGGTAAGGTAAGCCTGTTGAAATGACTTCCAGAGGATAGGGTGCGATATCCGCCTGTTTTAAACTCATCGCCGTAATAATTTCGTTGAGTTCATGGTTTCCATATTCTTGAACAAAAAGAGGCTTACCTTGATCCATGGTCACTTGATAATAGTCAGCATAGGGTTTTGAAGTCAGTTCCACGTGCTGTTGGTTTAATTCTATGTTCCACGTATGAAGGTCATTTGTACCGTACTCTTCATGTAAATGAGCGCCTAACCCGATTAATGGGTGCCCGGCAAAATCGAGCTCTTCATCTACAGTGAAAATATGTGCACGAAAAGACCCATCTTTCGCTCTTTTCGACAGGAAAATGGATTCAAATTGCTTCATTTCGCGTGTAAGAACCAACATTTCATGTTTAGTCAATGAGTCAAAATCATAGAAAATAGTGAGACCATTACCTGTGAGTTTTTTGTGTGCAAAGACATCAACAAGTTTGCATTTCATGAGTCAAAAGTACCTTTTTTGAATAGAGCATTAAATATAGGATTGTCTGCATTAGAATGCTATTAGTGTGAGTTCAACAGAATAGAGTACAGTGGCAATAGAACTCAACACTGCGCGTATGTGATTCCACTTTATCCATTTGCTGAGGTAATGCAACCATGTCTTTTCTAATGAAGTGGAGTGTAAATGGGTGCTTTCAAGTAGATTGTTTAGGGGTACACTACCCCCGATAGTGGAGATAAAAGTAGTCATAGTCAGCCCTGCTGCCAATACACCCAAAGTACTGTCTGGTATTCCTAAACCAAATAAGCTTAAGCTAATGATGAGCAAGCTTGCGAATGCGGAGCCCATGAATAATACCAAAAAAGGTGGATTCAAAATGAGGCGGTTTATGCGTTGCATGACTTCAGCAGCTGAAGTTGTCGCCATGCCCGCTAATGCGGGCATTACGGTATTTGAAAAAATAAAGTAAATACCTGCCAACAACCCTGTCGATATCGCTGCAAAAATATAGAGAGCAATGATCAGATGATGTGACATGTTCTGTCTCCATGTTTAGATATGGTCTGTTTTTGGCAGATTGGCGGCATATACTGAAAAGTCGGTCGCGGGTCTTCCAAGAGCTCGTTCAATACCATCACATACCGTTGCGTTGCGGCCATCGAGTACTTCTTTAAACAAAAAAAGCAACATATTGATCGTCTCTTTTGGAACCTGTTGTAGGGTCAACTGCTCGGTAAAGGTTTCCGCTGATATAGCAAGAAACCGAATTTTTTTGCCAGTAGCTTGCGTTAACTCGTCCGCAACATCAGCAAAGGTCAGCAAGCGTGGACCCGTTACTTCATATAATTGACCTCTATGCTTGGGATCAGTTAAAGCACTTAAAGCGACATCAGCAATATCATTAACATCAATAAAGGGTTCGCCAATATTGTCGACAGGCAGCGCCATTACGCCCGCCTCAACCATGCTATTAAACGCACCTTCATTAAAGTTTTGATTAAACCAACTAGCCCGAATTACCGTCCAATCCATTCCTGAGCTTTGGACAATTTGCTCGCAATGTTGTGCGGCAGGTTCGCCTCTACCAGACAATAAAACGATATGTTCAGTGCCTGCGCTTTTTGCTATTTTGCAGAAACGGCGAATGGCTGATGGTGCTTGAGATACCGCAAGGTCTGGGAAATAAGTTAAATAAACAGCCCTGACACCTTGTAGAGCTGGTTTCCATGTTTCTGCGTCGTCCCAGTCAAATACAGGATGCCCTGAGCGAGAGCCCACTCGTACATTGAGTTCTTTTTCGTGTAAACCTTGTACAACTCGTTTACCTGTCTTGCCCGTGCCACCGATGACTAAGATTGGTGCGTTAGATTCATTCATGTTTCTTGCCTCGTTGTTTAATTGACGAGTCCAGTGTAATTGAATAAATAGGATGAATGATTGCAAATAGTGCGCTATTGTTGATTAATCGTACGGAATGAGTATTTGGTTATGGCGGATAACTTAGAATCATTTGCAATACAGAAGGTTAGAAGTTCTCAACGGTCTGTGGATAGAAGGGCGGGTGACCCACTAGGGGATATCTTTCACCTGCTTAAAATGAATAGCGTATTTTATACCCGTTCAGAGCTCACGGCGCCTTGGGGGATGGAAATGCCGGAGATAGACCAATCGTTCATGTTTCATATCGTGGTCCACGGACATTGTTACGTTGAAGTTGAGGGAGAAAAGACGTCTCTTTCAAAAGGCGATTTCGTTATGGTGCCTCATGGTTTGGGTCACTGTATTTTCGACCATGCCACATCCTGTCGCGTTCCCTTATTAGAGTTACCAATAGAATCGTTAAGCGACCACTATGAGGTTCTGTCGTACGGTGGGAAAGGTGAGCAAACCGTGCTGATTTGTGGCGCGGTCAGCTTTGATCATCCGATTGCCTGCAGGTTATTAGCATTGATGCCTCATTTTATTAAGATTGGTTCTGGTCAAAGTCAGTATCATCACGTCATTCACAGCACCATGTCTATGCTCGCGCAAGAAGCGAAGTATGCGAATGTTGGTGGGGAAGCCGTGATTACACGTTTAGCCGACATTCTGGTCATACAGTCCCTTCGAGCGTGGTTAGCGCAATTTGAATCCGATCAGAACAGCTGGTTAGCGGCGCTTCGAGATAAAAGGTTAAGTAAGGCAATGTTGGCTATTCATCATAAACCAGAGGTGAGTTGGACTGTTGAGTCGCTAGCAAACGAAGCCGGTATGTCACGCACAACATTTTCGGAACATTTCAAACGGATGGTGGGCGACTCGCCCCTCAATTATCTCACTCAATATCGAATGACTTTAGCGAGCCGTCGACTAATCGGTAGTCGAGAAAGTGTATTAGACATCGCCTTGAGCTTGGGTTATCAATCAGAGGCGGCATTCAGCAGAGCGTATAAAAAACAAATAGGAGTCCCCCCAAGTACGACTCGAAAATGCGGTAAACCTTAACCAGATATCATTCAATTAAGTCAACAGTTCCCCACGTTAATTTGCAGGCATCACCACGAACGCCTACTAAGAACGCGCCTTCATTTATCCTCTGCCAGGCTTTTGTCTGGCGTTTTTAATCTCTAACGCTGAAATTAAGAAACGGATGTCGCTTCACAAAATATTGTGACGTTTGAGCTTTATATGTTGTTAATGAATTCAACTGTAAATCAAATAGATACGAATTTGTATTTAGGTTATTAACGCCATATTAGTTGTTTAGTAGTCCCAATTGAATGAACTAACTCACGGAGTTGGATTCGCAGTCTCAGCTAGACTTCTTGGACACTTTTACCAACAGGTTTGGAAATTTCATGAATGAAGGTCCGATAATTCTCGAAGGCGTAACATTAATGGCTCTTGGCATGGGTTTCGTTTTCTGCTTCTTAGCCTTATTAGTAGGGGCAACGCGCCTGCTATCTTTCGTTGCTATCAAGCTCCAACCTCCTGCTGCTCCAAACGCCGTGTCGGCAACACGATCTGCGGTCACCACCTCCGATGACACTATGGTTGCTGCCATTACTGCAGCACTTCATCACCATAAGAAAAAAATCAGTCAATAGCTGTAAGAATACAGGGAACCTCTAATGTCCAAAATAGTTAAGCCACTAGGTATCACCGACGTCGTACTGCGCGATGCACACCAATCACTTTTTGCTACTCGCCTTCGTTTAGACGACATGCTACCCATTGCTTCAAAACTCGATGAGATCGGATATTGGTCTTTAGAATCTTGGGGAGGAGCAACGTTCGACTCATGCATCCGATTCCTAGGGGAAGACCCATGGGAGCGTTTGCGTGAACTCAAAAAAGTGATGCCGAATACCAAGCAACAGATGCTTTTCCGAGGGCAAAATATTCTCGGTTATCGTCACTACGCTGATGATGTCGTCGATAAGTTTGTAGAACGTGCCGTGGTCAACGGTATGGATGTTTTCCGTGTATTCGATGCATTGAATGATGTTCGTAATATGCAACAAGCGATTAAAGCGGTGAATCGTCAGGGAGCACATGCTCAAGGTACTATCTGCTATACAACAAGTCCTGTGCATACAATGCAGTCGTGGATAGACGTCGCCGAACAACTGGTTGAGTGTGGTGTTGATTCTATTGCGATTAAAGATATGTCCGGAGTGATGTCGCCTTATGAGGCGTATGAGCTGGTCTCTACTCTGAAGAAGCAATTGGATGTTGAATTGCACCTCCATTGCCATTCAACCGCAGGTATTGCCGATATGACAATGCTTAAGGCTATTGAAGCAGGTGTAGACCGTGTGGATACGGCGATCTCTTCGATGAGTGGTACCTACGGGCACCCAGCAACTGAATCTATTGTTGCGGCACTGAAAGGCACCGAGCGCGATACGGGTCTTGATATCGAAAAACTAGAGAATATTGCGGCTTATTTTCGTGAGGTTCGTAAGAAATACCACGCGTTTGAAGGCCAAATGAAAGGCGCTGATTCTCGTATCTTGGTTGCACAGGTTCCGGGTGGCATGCTCACCAACATGGAAGGGCAACTTAAGCAGCAAAACGCGCTTGACCGTATTGATGAAGTGCTAGAAGAGATCCCTCGTGTCCGCAAGGATCTTGGTTATATACCACTGGTTACTCCAACGTCTCAAATTGTCGGTACTCAGGCTGTGATTAACGTGATGATGGGTGAACGCTATAAAACCATCACAAAAGAAACAGCAGGTGTATTAAAAGGTGAGTATGGTCAGACACCAGCACCGATGGATGCGTCACTGCAAGCGCGAGTGTTAGATGGCGCGAAACCGATAACCTGTCGCCCAGCCGATCTTATTGAACCGGAAGTGTCCACCCTAACAGAATCGGTAAAAGCAAAAGCGAAGGAAAAAGGCATCACACTGGCCGAAAGTGAAATTGATGATGTGTTAACGGTTGCTCTATTTGATCAAGTAGCATGGAAATTCCTTGAGAATCGTCACAACCCAGAGGCATTTGAGCCTGTTCCGACGGTGGCTGATCCAGTACCAAAAGCAGCAACAAAATCGACCGCAGATGAAAGCGCGGTATATACCGTAAACGTAAACAACCAAGCTTACGTGGTTCAAATCAACGAAGGGGCAGATCCTGATGTGTTAGCTGTTGCCAACACCGCACCTGTCGCTGGACTAACATCAACGCCTGCTGCACCTACTGGCAACGCTGAAACAGTATCAGCTCCACTAGCGGGTAATATCTGGAAGATCCACGTCAAGATAGGTGAAACGGTAAAAGAAGGTGACGTTATTCTGATTCTAGAAGCGATGAAAATGGAAACGGAAATTAGAGCCGCACGTGGCGGTGTTATCGAAAGTGTCACCGTTTCTGAAGGTGATTCCGTTCAGGTTGGCGATGCACTCGTTGCACTAGCATAAGGGCAAGAAATGGACAGCGTTTTAGCTCTAGTAAGAGACTTTGGTTTCCTTCACCTCACTTGGGGTCAGGCAACTATGATTATAGTGGGACTGATACTTCTCTATCTAGCGATAGTTAAGAACTTCGAACCATTGCTTCTTGTACCAATTGGTATCGGTGGGATTCTTGCAAACCTGCCTGAAGCAAACCTCGCCATTAGTGGTATTGAAGCCGCCTTACATGCAGGCAATGCGGAAGTAATGCAGGCGTTTGCCAATATTCTTGGTATGTCTGATGCAGAACCAAATGTGATTAAAGGCGCGTTAGCGATGGCAACGCCTGAGCAAAAAATGCACCTTCACTTAATGGCAGAGCAATACAAATATTCTGACGGTATGCTTTATACTTTTTATAATGTTTCTATTGCATCAGGGGTCGCTCCTCTGGTTATCTTTATGGGTGTAGGGGCAATGACTGACTTTGGTCCGTTATTGGCAAACCCGAAAACCTTGTTGCTTGGCGCGGCAGCTCAATTTGGTATTTTTGCGACCGTGCTTGGTGCCTTGGCTCTGAGCCAATTCGGTATCATGGACTTTAGCGTGGCGCAGGCGGCGGCTATTGGCATCATTGGTGGTGCAGATGGTCCAACTGCCATTTATGTGTCGAGTTTGTTAGCGCCTGAGTTGCTTGGTGCAATTGCGGTTGCGGCATACTCCTACATGGCGTTGGTTCCAATGATACAACCGCCGATAATGCGAGCATTAACCACGGAGGCGGAACGCAGAATTGAGATGAAGCAACTTCGTCCAATAAGCAAAATAGAGAAGGTGTGTTTCCCTCTAATGCTGCTTATTTTGATAGCGATGCTGCTTCCTTCAGCAACGCCTTTATTGGGTATGTTTTGCTTTGGTAACCTGATGCGTGAATGTGGTGTGGTAGAGCGTTTGTCTGACACTGCACAGAATGGTTTGATCAATATTGTGACCATTTTCTTAGGCTTGTCGGTTGGGTCAAAGTTGATGGCAGATAAATTCTTACAGCCTCAAACATTAGGAATTCTTGCGCTTGGTATAGTGGCATTCTGTATCGGAACTGCAGCTGGTTTGCTGATGGCTAAACTAATGAACCGAGTGTTCAAAGATAAGGTTAACCCCTTACTTGGTTCTGCCGGCGTTTCGGCAGTACCGATGGCGGCACGAGTCACCAATAAAATTGGACTAGAAGCGAACCCACAAAACTTTCTTCTTATGCATGCAATGGGCCCTAATGTTGCCGGTGTTATCGGTTCAGCGGTCGCGGCTGGTGTGATGATAAAGTATGTGCTAGGCGGTTAAGCTTAATAGCGAATAAACAATATAATGGTAAAAAGGGAGAGCGGTGCTCTCCCTTTTTTTGAGCTTAAATGACCAATCCCATAATTACCGTCATAAAAACCATAAATGATGTTTAACCTGTGCTAAAACTTGATTGTAATCGCCATCTTGTCTCTCTCTTTAGGAAACAATGATGATCTATATAGTGCCTGATTCAGTCGTTATCCAAATTGAACAAGAAATTGAGCGAGATTATCTATGATTGCAAGTAATTCTATTCGATGGTTATTAGATGACTGTTGTCTATATGAACAGACCGCCAGTGGTAAATTAGAGCTTAATATCTGTGAGTTAGCAGGTAACCTTGCTTACCATGCGATGATGTTAGAAGCACACCTTACACCAAAACCTGGTTTGGTTGATTGCCTGTCAACAGGGGCGCATTCAGACATGGATATCAACACGTTTATTGCTAGCTCAAATGCGTTAAGATCATTCATGAAAAAGTTTGTTCGTACCGGGTATGACAATCATCACCTCCCCGCAAGTCAACTTTTGCCTCGCTTACGTCAAGTTGGCATTGAGGCAGAGAGGACCATGTTTAACGCAACGGATGGTGTAAATACCCATAAAGGGATGATATTCACGCTTGGTTTGATCTGTGGTGCCGTTGGTTGGTTGCATAAAAAGGGCCTTGCTTATGATGCGATCCATATTCGCAGTGTCATCATGGAATGTTGCGCCAGTTTAGTAAAATATGACTTAAAAGAATCCGCTAAGATGCCTGCCACAGCAGGGGAAAGGTTATTTAGAGATCACGGACTGACAGGCATTCGAGGTGAAGCTGCGTATGGATACCCGACTATTTTTCAACACGGTTTGTCCGTTTACGAACAGTGCATTTCTGACGGAAAATCCGAAGAACAAGCGATGTCAAAAACACTATTGTCACTAATGGCGAATAATAGTGATACGAATCTAGTCAATAGAGGCGGGTTACAAGGCCTAACAATCGTTCAGGAACAGTCGAGAGACATGCTCCTAGCGTTTGATAGCAATCATCTCGATTATGAGAAAGCGATATTGGCGTTCGATGAGAAACTCGTCGATCTGAATCTAAGTCCCGGAGGAAGTGCAGACTTACTTGCTGCCACATGGTTACTTGCGCAACTCAATATGTGTTCTGATGCAAACCCGTAGGACCTAATGTCGCCGGCTATTAATGAGTTTTATTTATCACACTCGGTGAATTAGTGTGATAAATAGAGTTCATATGTTTTATATTATCTTTGATTTTCCCCGTAGCCTTCGTTATGGGGACTTTTTTTTATTTAAGGGAAACCATGACTTCAAGTATATGTATCGGCATTATCGGTAATTATTTTGGCCATCTAAGTGGTGCGGAAAATGTGCAAGAACACCCATTGCCGAATGGCATTTTTGTCATCAATAAAGATCACGAAGAGACGTTAACCAGCAATGGACACGTGATGTATCCGAAAGCAGGGTCTAATGTTGATATTGAACCAGAATTCGTCATCAAATTTAACGTGGCATACCAAAATGGACGCCTTGTCGATTTACAGCCGTTGCAAATAACGATTGGTAATGATTTCACCATTCGAAAATTAGAAGGGTCACAGAAGATCTCCCAACGTAAAGCCTGGGGAGAAAAGTCAAAAGGGATCAATCAACTTTGGTGGGATATGAAACCCTTTACACCAGAGAACTACGGAAAAAACTTAAAACTGGTGTCATACATAGAACGTGATGGTGAGTTCCACTGCGCAACGCCATTGGTTGATTGTTCTGATACGAAGGTTTTTTGCTCGGAGCTAGTTACATGGATAGTGGATCAAATTAATAATCAAAAAAATGAAGGGATGTATGAAGAAATATTGCCTTCAATCATAGAGAATAATTACCCTGAGGAATTGGTTTTATATACCGGTGCTCCAAATTATTCAAAGTGGGGTACGGATAATTTTATTAAAGTGGGTGATAAAGTACATATCGCGGCTTGCGACGCCGAGGTTTTGGATGAAAATGACATTAAAGCGCACTTCAAATCTGGTGACTTAGTTAATAACCAGAATGTAATGACGTTTACACAAGAAATTATTTAGGCATTGTTCTGAAAAAAAAGAGCAATGAAAATAGTTCATTGCTCTGTTCCAATAAAATCCCTACAAGCACAGTTCCGCTGGAACAATATCAACTCTCTCGTCTATCTCGAGTTGACTTTGATAGCCATAACTATGTTCTTTGCACAAAGGAACAACAAAAAGTTTTTCTGAAGTCGGTGTTCTATGTTTGACCAAAACACCATGGTCATGTTTTTCAGTACAATTGACTTCAGAACAATAACAATAATCTTGTGTAGAAAAATGTTTCCAATATTTTAGCCAATGATTTCTAGCTTCTTCGGTAACAGTATCATCTGATATGTTGGTAACGATCATATTTATTATCTCGTGGCTGTGGAACGAGAGCAATGTTATATATTATATCCGACTCAATCTTTGAACTTCGACACACCAATAAACGGAGTTAAAGTATTTAGTGGTGTTATTGATTTAAACGTAAAATTTATTTAGGAAACTAATAAGTGCTCTTAAAAAATTATTTTTATAATAGAATAGCAATTCACTATTTTAGTTGGTGGACGTCGATATATACAATAATATTAATGTGTGTTTTTTTTTGGTTTTTGCGTTGAATACCGTAATTATGTCTATTTTTATATTTATCTAGATTTAATAACTCCTTGTAATCTATGGGTATTGTTTCTTTAAATTCATTTACGCCATTTGTAACATTAAAGAACTACTTTTAAGAGTTTTAAATCACATAACCATTTCTCCTTATATTTAATAATGTTGTTATCAATTAATGATTGATGACGAATTCTCATACTAGCAATTTAGAATGAATACTAATAAATACTAATAAATATTATAGGTAATTCAATGAACATGAAACTCAAAAACGTGATGATGGGTGCTGCTATGGCTTCTATCGCTACAATGCCTCTAAGCAATGCTATTGCTAAAGATTATCCACCAAGAACTATTTCTATGGTTGCACCTTCTGGCGCTGGTGGTGGTTGGGATTTAACGATTCGTACTGTTGCAAAAACACTGAAAGATACCGGTCTTGTTGAATCTAACATGCCTGTTACTAACCGTCCTGGTGGCGGTGGTGCAGTTAACCTCGCTTACATGCAAACCAAAAAGAGCAGTGACAAACTTATTTCAGTTTATTCTCCTCCTATTTTGCTTACAAATCTTACGGGTGCAAGTAAGTACAGCTACCAAGATACAACACCATTAGCTCGTCTAATTACGGACTATGGCGCATTTGTGGTTTCTAAAGACTCTAAATACACATCTATCAATGAAATAATGGAAGCGCTGACGAAAGACCCTAAATCCGTGAAAATTGGTGGTACTTCTTCTGCTGGCTCAATGGATCATATCCAGTTTTTGATTATTGCTAAAGCGGCAGGTGTTCCTAATCTAAGTCAAATCGACTATATCTCATTCCAAGATGGTGGTGCTGTTGCTCAGGTTCTTGGTGGTCACGTTGACCTGATTTCTACTGGTCTTGGTGATGTAACTTCTCTTGTTAAAAGCGGTGATTTACGTGCTTTAGCACATACGGCTGATAAACGTATTGGTGAAGGTTTGGTTGCAGAAATTCCGACAGTAAAAGAACAAGGGATTGATGCTACGTTTGAAAACTGGCGTGGACTGTTCGGGCCTAAAGATATGCCTGAATATGCGGTAACTTTCTGGAACAAAACATTGAAAGATATGGTTGCTACTCCAGAGTGGGCCGAGGCTCGTGCACGTAATGGTTGGGATGATGCTTATCAAAATGGCGAAGAATTTACTAAGTTCCTTGCTACAACGAACGAGCAGTACAAAGCTATCCTTGCAGAAATTTTCGCAAAGTAATTGATTAGTTATACGAAAATAAGAGGGAAGGCTACTTCCCTCTTCATTGTGTCATTTATCAATGTTCCTCCTAGAACTCCTAACATAAGGTTATTCCATGAATAGCAAGAATGTTCGCCCAAATTGGGACGCATTTACGGGTTTATTTAGCGTAGCATTCGGTCTGATATATGGCGGTCAAGCCTATACGATGCCAAGAGCGATGTTTGGTAACCCAATGGACCCAATTTATTTTCCATTAGGCATTGCAACTTTAGCAATTTTAATCGGTGTGTTATTGCTGGTTAAAAGCAACTTTAAAGCATCAATAATGGCTTTCACAAATATTATCAATGAAGATTCGGTCAAAAAAAATGATCGGAAAAGAATTTTTTACACTTGTATAATTTCTGTCGCATATGCTTTGTTATTTGAACATTTAGGTTATGTAATCAGTACATTCCTGTTTATGTCAGCCATGTTGACTATTACAAGTGGGCGCAGTGGTTGGAAAATGAGCATAGTAGTGGCATTGGTTTTCTCAGTAGCAATATTTTTTATATTCAACACTTTGCTCGCTGTAAGTCTCCCACCTCTGCCATTTATGGAATAAGGCGATAATCATGACTGATGTATTTGCGAACTTAATAAATGGTTTTGGCATCGCGCTACAACCATATCATTTACTACTTGTTACCGTTGGTGGCGTTTTAGGTACCATCGTAGGTATGCTTCCGGGCTTAGGCCCTGCAACCGGTGTTGCAGTGTTACTGCCATTGACTTTTGCTATGGGGCCTACAGCAGCACTCATTACCATGACTGGTGTTTACATCGGTGCAATGTTTGGTGGGTCTCGTAGTTCGATTTTAATAAATACCCCGGGGGATGGTGCGGCCCTTGCTGCAACTTTCGACGGTTACCCAATGGCGATGCAAGGTCGAGCAGAATCTGCATTAGCAATTTCCGCAATTGCCTCGTTAATAGGCGGCACAATAGCGGCCGTATTGATGACGCTTTTAGCTGAACCAGTTGCGGGGTTTGCCTTAAAATTTGGGCCTGCAGAATACTTTCTGTTAATGGTTGCTGCATTATCAATGACAGCATCTATGTCTAAAAACAACATGTTGAAAGGATTCCTTTCAATGGTGGTAGGTTTAGCGATAGCGACAATTGGTATCGATGCACAGTCCGGACTTGACCGCTTTACTTACGGCAGCTTAGAGTTGCAAACTGGCGTGGATTTCCTTGTTGTGATTATCGGTATCTATGCAATGGGAGAGGTGTTCAAAAGCTTCCGATCGTTGAGCGACGGAACCAAAAAAGCACAGACTAAATTCAAAAGAATTTGGATTAGTGGTGATGATTGGAAACGTTCTAAATGGCCTATCCTGCGCAGTGCCCCAGTGGGTTTCATTATTGGTTCACTTCCTGGAGCTGGCGGTACAATGGCTTCACTTATGTGCTACAACAATGAAAAACAGTTGTCGAAAAACAGTGAAGAGTTTGGTAACGGTGCGATTGAAGGTCTTGCTGCACCAGAATCTGCGAATAACGCAGCATCAATTGGTGCAATGATCCCTATGTTAACATTGGGGGTTCCTGGTTCAGGTACCACGGCAGTAATGATGGGCGCATTGTTAATGCTCGGTATTCAGCCTGGTCCACTCTTGTTTACTCAGTATCCAGATACAGCTTGGGGCTTAATTGCGTCAATGTTTGTAGCGAACTTCATTTTAGCGATTGTAAATATACCGTTGGCAGGTGTTTTAGTGAGAGTGCTTGCTATACCGCCTAAGGTTCTGTACCCGATTGTTCTTGGTCTTGCTTTTGTAGGCTGTTATGCAATCAGTAGTTCGGTTATGGATTTCTATATTCTGACTATATTGGGTGTTGCTGGGGTTGTAATGAAGCGTGCTGATATTCCTACCGCGCCTATGATTCTTGCCGTCATCGTTGGTGGTACTATGGAACAGTCATTCCGTCAGGCTTACCGAATCGCGAACCAAGATGTATCAATATTTGTGGGCTCTTCTGTGTCACAAGGACTGATATTAATTACTATCTTGTCCGTTGTTTTGCCAATCTTAGGCATGATGAGAAAACGTAAGAAAGAAGCAATCGCTTAATATAAAAGTGATTAAAAACGGTGCAATCTATTAGATTAGCACCGTTTTTTTAATTTATATATATCTACCAATATTATTGAAATAAATTCATTTACGCCATTTAAATATTATTAACTAAATTCAGTTATGATTTAAATCATGATATTAATACTGCATATAAACGATACTTAACAAGTTATTAAGTAGTAGGAAAAGTCAGTGGACTTCGCTTTCAATTTTATTCGTGTAAGCACGAAAAACAACCAAAAATTAGAAAAGGTAAAATCCTTTCTAGACAAAATGGGATTGGGTGTTGATTCCGATGTCGAAATGTTTGTGGTTGCTTTAGACAATGAACGAGTAGTCGCAACCGGTGGTTTGGCTGGAAATACGCTTAAGTCGATAGCGGTTGATGACCGCTATCAAGGCCATGGATTATCGACACAATTACTGACCGAGCTGGTGACATATGCCTATGATATTGGGCGTTTTAATCTGTTTATTTACACCAAGCCAGAAAACTATCAGATGTTTCACAAAGCAGGGTTTTATAAACTTACGTCAGTAAAGGATAGAGTGGTTTTACTCGAAAACAGCAAAACCAGACTTAAAAATTACTGTAATAAACTGGCCTTATTGAAACGTTCAGGAGATAAAATTGGCAGTATCGTAATGAATGCTAATCCCTTTACTTACGGCCATCGTTACTTGGTTGAACAAGCTTCTCAGCAATGCGATTGGGTTCATGTATTTGTAGTTAAAGAAGACCGATCTTTTTTCACCTATGAAGATAGATTGAATATGATCCGTGAAGGGGTAAAAGAGTTCCCTAATGTCATTATCCATCCTGGGTCAGATTACATCATTTCTAGAGCAACATTTCCAAGCTACTTTTTAAAAGATGACGGGGTGATTAACTATTGTCATACTGCGGTCGACCTGCAAATGTTCAGAGGATATATTGCTCCGTCCCTTGGTATCACTCACCGCTTTGTTGGTACGGAACCTATCTGTGCTGTGACTCGTTTCTACAACCAACAAATGCACCAATGGTTAACGACACCAACACTTGAGTGTGAGCCAGTAAATTTAGTTGAGTTTCCTCGTTGTGAGAAAGAAGATCAGCCTATCTCTGCCTCTTTGGTAAGGCATCTGTTATTCAATAATCAATGGGATGACTTGAGAAAACTTGTCCCTCTCACGACCTACAACTATGTTAAAAACCTTTTTAGCAAAGAAAGTGAAGTGTATGAATTGAGGTGTAAAGAGGCGAGAGTTGCTCCGATTCATTACGAAGCAACAATGTCGAGTTGACTCTATTATTGAATCAAACATATTAGAAGAATCTACGTGCTTAACACACGCTATCTGGCGCGTGTGTTAAGTAAGGAACAAGACACTATGCAACCGTCATATATGTTTCTAGAATCTGTTTGATTTTAAGGTCTAAGTCAGCAAGACTGTGCTGATGTTTTTTAGCACATTCAGGTGCAGGACAATCACAAATTATGCACTTACGAGCCGAGAGTTCACACGAGCCCCTAGAGATAGTTTTGCCCTCGCGATTCATAACATTTAGATCCATTAGTTGTCCTAAAGGATGTGTATTTTCAATGACCATCATGAATTTTTTAAGTTCACTTGCCGAACGACACTGAACCGCTAGGTACCGCTCTTCGCCGACATTACTTTTGTGTTCGTCGTTACCGACGCAAGTAAATTCGTGTTGTAACAATACGTCTTTGACCGATAAGTAGGCTTGCTCGATGATCTCATTGACATACATATTACAGCGAAGCTCTTTGGGCATATGGGCTTTTATCGTGATCAGTGGTGTTGCATACTTTTTAATTAGTTGTTGTTGTTTTTTAGCTCTAGTTTCTTTACAAAGAAAAGAGTCATATAGGGATACGCTGGTGCTCATTTACTGTCCTCCTTAATCAATATGAATAAGACAATAACAGAACAATTCTCTTTTACTTTGAGAATTAATACATATATATAAAGCGAAAGAGCTTTAAATGGTTTTAATGAATTTAATTATCTTCGTTCAGATGAGTTTAAGATGTCTAATATAAATTGATGTCTAATTGAACGTCAGAATTATTGTTGTTGGTTTAATATAAGTAATATTGATTTTGTTATTGAGTATAAATATGTGACCTATGACTAATTATTGGTCTTATTTATAATTGTAAGCAATTATTTGTTGATTAAAATGCCAATAACAAATACCGTTTATCGTTAGGTTTTTGTCTTCGTTTGAAGGTTTAAAGATATTATGGAAAGTAGGGCTGCGCGTTTGAAAGAGAGACTAAAAATAGGCATGTCCTTTAAAGGGCGCGTATTCGTGCTTATTTTGGGCCTCTTAATGCTACAAGCCGTCATCATGGGGTTCAATTTTCATAATGCACTAATCGATACGCTGCATCATCAAGTGGGTACTAGAGCGCTCATTCAAGCACAGGAAATTGCGAGTGACCCCGAACTGATACAAGAAGTTCGCATCAAAAATGTTCCAGCAGTAGAACATGTGATCGATAGGTTGCATGGAATATCAGACGCAAGCTTTATCGTCGTAGGTGACGAAAAAGGCATACGACTGTCTCATCCTGTGAAAGAGAGAATTGGTCTGCCTATGAAAGGTGGGGACAATGCTGGTGCTTTGGAAAGGGGAGAATCGTACATTTCTGTGCGAGAAGGCAGTCTCGGGTATGGAGTACGAGGTAAAGCGCCAGTTATTGACTTTGATGGTAAAATAATTGGTGTTGTGTCTGTCGGTTATTTACTCAACCGATTTGAACAATGGTTTTTGTTTTATAGCCAACCGCTCATCATAGAGATCGCGATCATACTGTTTTTAACCATGGTCGGGGCATGGACCTTTTCGTCTCATATCAAAAAGAAAATGAATGGAATGGAGCCGTCTGAAATTGCATTAGCTTTGCATCTGCAAAAATCGATCTTAAGTTCTGTTTATGAGGGTGTCATTGCGATAGATAAAGCAGGATACATTTTAGCCGTTAATAATACGGCTAGAGAACTGCTTGGTACCGAAAGAGAAATTAAGTACCTAAAAACTCGTCAAATTATTGAATTTGTCTCTCAAACACAGTTTTTCTTTCAAACCCCGTTTGATAAAAATATAAAAGATGAAATTGTGTCGATTAATGGAAAGACATTAATAGCGAATAGAGTGGCCATTTTTGATGGAGACATTTTGAGTGGCTGGGTCATTAGTTTCCGGCATAAGAATGATATCAATTCACTAACCGCAGAGTTAAGCCAAATAAAGCTATATACCGAAAATTTACGTGTAATGCGTCATGAGCATGCGAATAAACTGTCGACGATTGGTGGTTTGATTGGGATTGGTGATAGTGCCGCTGCACTGAGACTTATCAATCATGAGAGCAGCATGAAGCAGCAATTGATTGACTTTATCAGTACGAGAATTCAGTGTCGTCAGGTCGCCGGTATATTACTTGGTAAGTACTCTAGAGCTCGGGAGTTGGGGTTAGAACTCGAGTTTGATCCTACCTGCCAGCTATATCATTTGAATGAAAGAATAGAGCCTGATGAGCTTTCTGCAATCATTGGTAACTTAATTGATAATGCTTACGAAGCAACGCTCAATAATCCAGAAAGTAATAAAAAAGTATCGCTGCTCATCACGGATGCAAGCCATGAATTAGTGATAGAGGTAGGGGATAATGGTTGCGGGATCCCTTCTGAATTAGCCGCAGACATATTTAACCGCGGAGTAACGAGTAAAATGGATAGCGATGGTCACGGAATTGGACTTTACTTAATTAACCGTTACGTCACAAATGCAGGTGGGGTAATCTTGGTGGACAACGCAGAACCGAAAGGTTCAATATTCTCAATTTTTATACCAAATAGTGATGACAAATAATGAATATCATTGATGTGTTAATTGTCGAAGATGAATCAGCAATTGCTGAATTACATGCGCAATTTTTAAGGCAAACTCAACGATTTCGACCAATTGGAATCGCCTCAAATTTAAATATGGCTAGAACCATGATTAAGGTTCAAAAGCCAAAGTTAATTATCCTCGACAATTACCTACCGGATGGCAAAGGTACGGAGCTATTGAGGGAAATTGCTGCGGATAAAAGTACCGACAAAGTAGACGTTATTTTAGTGACGGCCTCTAGCGAAATGGAAACAGTCAAAGAAGCGATGCACTGTGGTTGTTTTGACTACATATTAAAGCCAGTCGCTTACGATCGATTGCAAGATACGTTGGATAGGTACCTAAAGTTTACCAGCGCAATTAACGCCTTTGATAATATCAGTCAAAGACATGTTGATGACCTATTTAATATTCAAGCGCGAGATAAGACGACGGGTTCATTACCGAAAGGCATCGGTGACCTAACACTTGATAAAATCAAGCAGGTGTTTTTGCAGAATATTGGTGTCAAATATACGGCCGAAAGTTTAGGTGGCGAGGTTGGCATTAGTAAAACTACAGCCAGACGCTATTTGGAGTTTTGTTCAGCGAGTGGTTTTTTGATTGCTGAAAATGAACATGGTCGAGTTGGACGTCCTGAACGAGTCTATGTAAAAACAAGTTAGGTAAAATACCTCTGTTATTTTGGCTTATTATTATTGTTTTGATTCGATAACCTGTGTAGTTGCCTATGATTGAGCAATTCATTCTATAGTGGCCAAGAAAAATTGGCCACAGTATCAGTGTAGCGTCTAACAATTACTCTTATCGAAATAGCATCGGCACATCGCTTTCTACCAATCTTCTGTATTTTGAGCAAGTGACACTTGAAAGAAACCTTGGGCGGTCTATTCATATTGACCTAAACTCATTAAGCCTAGGATTACTAACAACAATTCAAATATAAAACCACTCCACATCTCAATCACCCAATGTACCCATTAAGCACGCTATACCTGAAGTTTCTCGTATTAACTTATGTTGCAATCAATTAGATCAGATAGCTTCATTGCTCAATTTAAGAAACATCTTAAGCAAAAGTCGATCACCTCTTCAAGTTAACCATTAAATAGCAGTTAAAATGCTATCAATCTGATACAAGTTATTATCATATCTGCAACAAAATTCACGTATTAAAAAAATATATTTAGATGAATTTCTTTCAAGTTGATAAGGAATATTTATCAATATAATTATTTCTTACAATGATGTACTTTTATCAACAAGGGCATTATGACAAGTAGACATAATTAAAAACACAATATTTTGGAATATATATGAAGATTGAAGTAGACCTAAAAATACTGGCTAAATTTATGGCTGGTGTTATAGGGAAACATTGTGAAATCGTTGTACACGATTTGGCCGACTTATCAAATTCTGTCGTAATCATAGAAAATGGTCATCATACAGGGCGTAAAATTGGTTCGCCAGCGACAAATTTGGCTCTAAAAAAGATAAAGAGCATTCAAAATGGTAAAGAGGAACCCTATTTTTTAAATTATTGTGGCCAGGTTGAAAATGGTATTGAGTTTAGATCCTCTACACTAATTATTTCAAAAAACAAAGTGCCAAGATATATGCTATGCATAAATATAGATGATAGCAATATAAAAAATATACTAAATTCTATAAATGAATTGTTACCTAATTATAAGGTTGAAGGTATTAAGAATGAAACTTTTCATAATTCAATAGAAGATGTAAGTAATAATATAATTCAGCAGGCGATGGTTGATTTAGGAATAAACAATTTATCTCGTTTGTTACCGGATGAAAAAATAAATTTCGTAAAACAAATTGATGATACAGGTTTGTTTACCATAAAGGGTCATGTTCAAAAAATTTCGGCAATGATCGGCATCTCTGAACAAACGTTATATAGATATCTAAAATAAGGATGTAACAATGAAAGTTAATGTGATATTCGCACAATCTGCTCCAAAAGCTGTGGGTTGTTACTGCCATATGACAACAATCGGGAGCACTGGCTATATATCAGGACAACTGCCTCTAAATCCAATATCGATGATGATAGAAGGTACAACAGCAAAAGAACAAGCAACGCAATCACTAAAGAACCTACTGGCGATACTCGGTGAGAATGGTTTAACCAAAGAATCTGTCGCAAAAACGACTATATATTTAGACAACATCTCTGATTTTACAGAAGTGAATGAAGTATATAGTACTTTTTTTGGTAAACATAAACCGGCTAGATCCTGCTTTTCGGTTGAATCTTTGCCAATGAGTGCTTTGGTTGAAATAGAGGCAATCGTAGCAATATAAAAACAATAAAAATACAAACTCTTACACAATAGAGTTAATTAATTATTAATCTAAACGGTGAATACAATTATGTGGAAAAAATTAGAACCTTATAAGTCATCAATTATATTGTTGACAGCTTTAATTATTGGCGGAATGATTGGGATATATACTCCTGATTTTGCAATGACACTTAAACCTCTGGGAAAAATATTCCTCAATCTTTTATTTATGATCATTGTTCCTTTGGTTAGTGTTAGTGTCATGTCATCAATCGCAAGTATGACAGACCTTAAAAAACTAGGAAAAATACTTGGTGTCATTCTTGTTGTTTCGATAATGATGTCTATTATTCCAGCGATAGGAATTATAGGTCTTTCATCTATTTTTGATCCAGCTCAAGGAGTTACCTTAGATCTCAGTCAAGAATTTTCAACGGATCCGGCTAATATGGATTTTGTGAGTATGTTAACAACGAATGATTTTGTTGGCTTACTTTCTAAGTCTAATATTCTAGCTCTAATCATCATGTCAGTCATTTCAGGTATAGCGATTGGTCAATCTGGCGATAAGGGAGAAAAGATTGCAGATTTACTTAACAGTTTAAATGCCGTAATCATGAAGATTGTCTCAATTATTATGGTCGGTGCGCCTGTTGGGTTAGGTGCTTACTTCGCTTCAACAATGGCTAGTCAAGATCCGGAACTGCTTGTAACTTTTGCTCGCGCAATTGGTTTATTCTTTGGCGCATCCGTTATCTACTATATCTTTGGTTCAACGATATACTCGTGGATAGGTGGTGGTAATAAAGCAGTTAAAGTTTTCTGGCAAAATGCACTTGAACCATCAGCGACGGCATTAGGGACTTGCTCATCTCTTGGTACCTTACCTGTTAATATTCGTGCAGCTAAGAAAATGGGTATTCAAGACGATATTGCTGATATTTGTTTGCCACTTCTAGTTAACTTAAACAAAGGCGGTGTAGCAATGATAGCTGCACTGAAAATTGTTTTCATCTACTCGGTATTGGGTCTTGAATTCACGCCAGAGGTTTTCTTCATTACCATTCTAATATCTGTACTATCTGCGATTATCGTTGGTGGTGTTCCTGGTGGCGCCTTTTTAGGTGAGATATTTATCGTGACGTCTCTAGGGTTACCTATCGAGACTATTCCAATGTTAGTTGTAATTGGTGCCATTACTGATGCCCCAGCGACATTAATCAATGTGATACACGATTTAAATGCCACTCAAATAGTAGAACGATTTATTTCAAAGGAAGACAAAACCGCCTTGGAATCACAACCCACATTACAAAATGCGTAAGGGAACATCATAATGTCAAATCAAAAGCTAAGTACTAAGTTAGTCACTGCTGGACGTTCAAATAAATTTGGGAAGGGCTCTGTCAACCCCGTCATTCAACGAGCTTCATCGTTGGTATTTGAATCTGTTGAAGCAAAGAAATTTGCTACGTCGAATAGAGCGAACGGTGAGCTATTTTATGGTCGTAGAGGGACGTTAACTCATTTTTCCCTTCAAGAAGCGATGGTTGAATTAGAAGGTGGTGAAGGGTGCGCATTATATCCTTGTGGCGCTGCGGCGATTTCAAACGCGATACTGTCATTTGTCGAGTCTGGTGATAATGTCCTAATGACTGGTGCTGCCTATGAACCTACGCAAGATTTTTGCAATGTTGTTTTAAGTGACATGAATGTGAGTACGACCTATTACAACCCTCTTATTGGCGCCGACATTGAGACGCTAGTTCAAAAAAATACGAAAATTGTGTTTCTAGAGTCACCTAGCTCGATCACGATGGAAGTTCAGGATATTCCATCAATGGTAAAAGCAATTCGTTCGGTTAATCCTGAAGTGATTATCATGCTAGATAATACGTGGGCTGCTGGTATCCTATTCAAGGCACTTGAACATGACATTGATATATCGATTCAAGCCGGTACCAAATATATTGTAGGTCATTCAGATGCAATGTTAGGTACTGCTGTGTCGAATGCACGTTGTTGGGATCGTCTTCGCGAACGCTCTTACTTAATGGGACAAATGGTTGATGCAGATACCGCTTATGTCGCGGCTCGAGGTTTAAGAACGATGGGTGTTCGCTTGAAACAACATGCGGAAAGTAGCATCAAAATTGCTCAGTGGTTAAGTGAGCGTTCGGAGGTTTCTCATGTGAACCATCCGGCATTCCCTAGCTGTAAAGGGCATGAATTCTATGTCAGAGATTTTATAGGTTGCAACGGTCTCTTTTCTTTTGTATTAAATGAACGCTTATCCGATGAGCAATTGGCAAACTATTTAGATAATTTCCACCACTTTAGTATGGCTTATTCTTGGGGCGGATTTGAATCTCTGGTATTAGCCAACCAACCTGAAGATCTTGATGCTATCCGCCCTGCTGGTAGTGTAGAGTTTTCTGGCACGTTAATTCGTTTGCATATTGGTTTAGAAGATACGGACGATTTGATTGAAGACTTAGAAGAAGGTTTTTGTCGCATTACGTCGTAATGGAAGATATTTTTAGAGTTTAAAACGTATTGTTTTGATGCTTCGTTATATAAAGGGATTCCAAACCTAGGTTGGAATCCCTTTCGTGAATAATTACGATATTATTTACATAATTAATAACTTATTATTTCAAATCATTTAGTTACAAACTTCAAAATGAAATTGATAATTATCGTCATAATAATTGAATTTAAATTAGGGATGGCTACATCGCAACTTTCCTTCCGTTGCGTTTACACACCTATATGGCCACTGTATATTTGCGATTTATACGGTATATTTTCTCACTGTAAGTTGACATATTTATTATGATTGAAATTAAACATTTACGCACACTATCTCTTCTTCGGGATACGGGTTCTTTGATTGCAACCGCAAATATGCTTTGTCTTACCCAATCAGCACTTTCTCATCAACTAAAAGACTTAGAACAGCGTTTGGGCAGTCCACTTTTTTTAAGAAAAACACGCCCAGTCCGGTTTACGGCAGAAGGTGAGATTCTAGTCAATTTAGCTGACGAACTGATACCTAAAATAACCTCGGCTGAATATAAAATAGCAAACATAAAAGAAGATGCTAATGGGCGTCTACATATGGCGATAGATTGTCATTCATGTTTCCAGTGGTTGATGCCTGCGATTAAAGAATATAGAACGCATTGGCCATTCGTGAAATTGGATTTTTCATCTGGTTTCGGCTTTGAACCCTTACCTGCTGTTGTTGCAGGAGAACTGGATCTCGTTATTACGTCTGATATACAGATTAAAAATGAACTTCACTACGAACCTTTATTCGATTTTGAAATGCGTTTGTTGGTTTCTCCTCAACACCCACTCGCTAGTAAAGAAAGAATTGAACCCACTGATCTAATTAATGAAACGATGTTAATTTATCCAGTCCAAAAACAACGTCTCGATATTGTGAAGCATTTTTTGCAACCAGAAGGTGTTGAGCCAAAAAATTGGAAACAAGCCGATAATACACTAATGTTAGTTCAGATGGTGTCGGCAGGTTTAGGCGTTGCTGCGCTACCTAATTGGGCTATTCATGATTTTGCGCTTCAAAAACTTATTGTTAGCAAACCGCTTGGAGAGGGGCTATGGCTTCGGCTATTCGCTGCTGTGAGGGAATCTGAAAAGGACCGCCAATATTTTCAGTCTTTCTTTGCAACTTCAAAACAACAATGTCAGGCATATCTGGAAGATATTAGAGAACCAAACACAGTGAACTAATGTTTGTTTTATTAGATGTATCCATACTGAATACTGCCGCTAGGTAGGGGTATCCAATAATCAAGACAACCAGAATGAGATAACGGTAAGAGTTTTCTAATCTGAAGAACCAGTTCTAAGTAATGCGGTCCCAATTCGTATTGAATATGTCCTGCCATAAATCTTCCTATTCCCCAGTTAAAACCATTAAATACATAAACGATTTTTACCTTTCGATGAAACTTGAGTCTCATCATCATAAAGTCTTGCTCATCGGGGAAAATAACACCCAGATAATGACTTGGTCTGTGTTTATATCGCGCCATTTCTTAGTAATCATTTCCCCCAAAATTCTTAACTCATGAGGAGTTAACATGCAAATTAATCAGCGATCGTACGCTGGAGGTCTTGAATCTAGTGATCTACTAGTTGAGATCTTGCCATCTGAAACAAACAGTTTAGAAATCGAACTTACCAGCTCTGTAGAACAGCAGTTCGGAGATCTTATTCTCAAGGTGGTTACCGATACTTTGAACGAACTAGGTGTCACTAGTGCGACAGTGGTTATCAATGACAAAGGTGCATTAGATTGCGTGATTAGAGCTCGAGTTCAAGCGGCGGTTATGCGTGCGTCGGACAGTTCAGAAATTGATTGGAGTGCGGTGTAATGAAAGCGAAATTACGTAGAAGCATGTTATTTGTGCCGGGTTCAAACGCGGCGATGTTGAGCAATACATTTATCTACACACCTGATGCGATTATGTTCGACCTTGAAGATTCCGTATCAATACGTGAGAAAGATACCGCACGTATGTTAGTGATGAATACGCTTCAACACCCCCTATATCAAGATGTAGAAACCGTTGTCCGTGTTAATGGGCTCGACTCGGCGTTTGGACGTGATGATGTGAAGGCCGTGGTGAAAGCTGGCGTTAATGTTGTACGATTAGCCAAAACGGATTCACTTCAAGACGTATTAGATATGGAAGCCGAGATTGAAGCGGCAGAAAGAGAGTTTGGAAAAGCGTTGGGTAGTACCAAAATGTTGGCGGCTATTGAGTCCGCGATGGGTATAAATAATGCTGTTGATATTGCTTTTGGATCAAAAAGACTGATCGGTATAGCGTTAGGTGCTGAAGATTATGTTCGTGACCTGAGAACAGAACGAACCGCTGAAGGCACCGAATTGTTGTTTGCGCGTTGTTCTATATTGCAGGCTGCTCGCGCGGCGGGGATTATGGCATTCGACACCGTGTATTCTGATGCAAATAATGAAGAAGGGTTCTTGAACGAGGCGGAGCACATCAAGTCACTTGGGTTTGATGGTAAATCGCTAATCAATCCGCGTCAGATCGAAATATTGCATAATGTTTTTGCGCCATCTCAAAAAGAAATAGACCACGCACATGCCGTCATCGAAGCGGCGGAAGAAGCGGAAGAAATGGGCTCTGGAGTGGTTTCGTTGAACGGCAAAATGGTCGATAGTCCAATTATTGAAAGAGCGCATTTAACATTGAAACGTGCCGAGTCTGGTATCAAACAGTAGGGTACGGTAATGAAGACAAATAACGAAATAACAGTCAATAATCCACAAACAGAACTGGACCAGCTTGCTATGAGACCTTTTACTGACGCACACGAAATTACGCCGCATTTGCTTAACAAAGAGACAAAAAAAAGCCGTAAGATTCATGAATCTCTACAAGATGCGATACGAGCGTCTGGACTAGAAGATGGTATGACGATTTCTTTTCACCACTCTTTTCGAGGTGGTGACAAAATCATCAATATGGTGATGAACATTCTTGCTCAAATGGGCTTTAAAAACCTAACGCTCGCATCGAGTTCACTGTCCAGTATTCACTCACCTATCATAGGCCATATAAAAAATGGTGTTGTAAATAAGATATACACCTCTGGTATTAGAGGTGATTTGGCCGAGGAAATCTCTAGAGGCATCCTAGCGGAACCCGTTCACATCCATTCACATGGTGGTCGAGTACACCTAGTAAAATCGGGTGAGCTGAATATAGATGTTGCCTTTTTAGGTGTTTCTACCTGTGATGAGTTTGGAAATGCGAACGCAACGATGGGGAAATCGCGCTGTGGTTCGTTGGGTTATGCAAAGGTTGACGCAGAACACGCTAAGAAAGTAATCATACTTACTGAGCAAATCGTACCATTCCCTAACATGCCAGCATCAATTGGTCAGGATACCGTTGATGCCATTGTTCAGGTAGAGGAAGTTGGTGATCCATCCAAAATTGGTGGAGATGCAACTCGTTTAACGACGAATCCTCGTGAGTTACTTATCGCCCGTAAAGCGGCGGAAGTTATTGAGCATTCAGGCCACTTTTTTGATGGCTTTTCGTTACAGACAGGTTCTGGAGGTGCATCGTTAGCGGTGACTCGTTTCTTGGAAGAGAAGATGGAACGAAAAGGGGTGAAAGCAAGTTTTGGACTGGGCGGCATCACATCAACAATGGTGAACA
This sequence comes from Vibrio sp. DW001, assembly GCF_029016285.1. Taxonomy (NCBI): domain Bacteria; kingdom Pseudomonadati; phylum Pseudomonadota; class Gammaproteobacteria; order Vibrionales; family Vibrionaceae; genus Vibrio; species Vibrio sp. DW001. Next base: position 1,242,662 of record NZ_CP091976.1, read on the forward strand.
TGCATGAAAAAGGGTTGATTAAAACGCTATTAGATGTGCAGTCATTCGACTCAAGTGCTGCAGACTCATTGGAAAGAAACCCTCTTCATATGGAAATTTCGGCCAATCAATACGCCAACCCATCTTCAAAAGGTGCAGTGGTTGATCGCTTGGATGTGGTTGTGCTGAGTGCCTTAGAAATAGATACAGATTTTAACGTCAATGTTATCACTGGATCGGATGGCGTTATACGTGGTGCGTCTGGTGGTCACAGTGATACTGCTGCGGCGGCGAATTTAACCATCATTGTGGCGCCATTAGTACGCGGTCGTATTCCGACCGTAGTGAATAACGTACTGAATATCATTACTCCGGGAACGGAAATCGACGTGCTGGTCACCGACCACGGTGTGGCTGTCAATCCGGCTCGTACTGATGTCAAAGCTCGCCTAGTTCGATCTGGAATTCCAGTCTTTTCAATCGAAGAGCTTCAGCAAAGAGCTGAGCTACTTACTGGCAAAGGAAAGCCGATTCAATATTCTGATAATGTTGTTGGCTATATTCGTTATCGTGATGGTTCTGTTATTGATACCATCAAACAAATCAAAGAGTAGTAGCCAGTGTATACAGGTGACTCCGTTTCTCTAGAGCAGTTATTAGGTTGTAGAGAGCAACGGGGAATAAGACAAAGAGAGTGGCTGAATAAACACTCTCTACCTTTAATCAGTTTCACCATTAATATGGTGGGCGAAGTTAAAGTTAATACCTTGTCTAAGGTTGCTTTTAAGCAAGGAATAGAAGCGATTGTTGAATGCTGCCGGCGCGCATCCGTCTCTGTTTCTGAGTCTCAAAGCTTCGAACCGAATACTGGTCTGGAGTTTATCGCTGTAGCTAATAATATCACCGCACTTGAATTGAAAGCTCAGATGGTGGATATAGAAGATAGCCATCCTTTGGGTCGTCTATTTGACATTGATATTATTGATAGCGATGGTGTTGCGATCTCTAGAGACAGTATGTCGCTGCCAAGGCGTCGATGTATGGTTTGTAATGATGATGCAAAAATTTGTGCAAGAAGCCGACGACACGAGAAATCGGTGATCATAGAAAAGATGAGTGAGCTCGTGATTTCTACCCTTCGGTAAGGGGCTGGTCACTTAATAAAAACCAAATCAACGATGCTGCTTGGTTTTAGTACTGAGTATTTATTCCCGTACTCAATAAACAAAAAAACCAATCACTTTTTGGTGATTGGTTTTTATCTATCTGAATAACAGAGATTAAAAGTTACTCTTCATCTTCTTGTTTTTCTTCTTCATCTTTTTTCTTCTCTTCAGGCTCGCTTCCACCACATTGACCGCAACAGCTCATAATATTCTCCAATTATTTCAAGTAAATTCGTAAACAGCTTAAGGTGTGTTTGTTACCTATAATTCTATAAAAAGTAGACGTTATCGTTTCGCACTGGGTTTCGTTAAAATAGGCAGATAAAGTACGACAAAGCAACCAAACCCTAAGGCCCAAAAAGTCGCCGCTAAAGTGAGAGCGAGGGTGTAGCTCTCTAACCAGTAAATGCCAAATACGCGAATGATGAACGCCAGAAGGATGGCAACAAATGCTACGATCATGGTTTTGCCAACTATGATGTTTCGACCCGTGTGACCGAGAGAAACGCGAGAAATCATCGATAAGATCATAGAAGCCATTGCTCCAACGGTCAGGGCATGGATAGCCTGGCTGTGGTTCACAATTGCTGTGACTTCAGACAACGCAAACATCAACAAGCCAATCACAATACACCAGTAACTAAGATGCAAGGACCAAACTAATGGGGTTTTAAATGTCACCCATATCCGCCACCTGAACGCACGAACCGCATGAATAGCGCTAGCACAAAAGAATATGGTCGCCACGACGACAGATGGAAGTTCAACAAAGCCGCCGCCGACAATGACGGCAATTAAAATACTGGCAATGGACAGCTTTTCTAAGGTTGGGATTGCATTAACTCGCGCCGTTTGTGTGCCGTTTGCCGTAAACATTGGGAATACTCGGCCTCCCATAATGCACATCACTAGTGTCACAAGAAGCACCATAAAAGTACTGGCTTTGCTTAAAAGAAGATAATCACTGCTTGAAACGCTGTAATGGGTAAGGACATTGCTTATCGACATAACCAGTAAAATGGGTATAAAGATCAAGTTTCGCCACAATTTTTCTTTAATAATTGGGTAGGCGAGTGCTGCCGCCGCTAAAGGCAAAAAGGCGAGATCAACGACAGCGATGAGTATATTTGGAAGTTGTTCGGGAAAGAAAAATGCAATACGAGCGCTCAACCAGACCGATACTAAGCCGAGTAAAGATTTTCCATTTAGCCCTCTGACGCCACTCCAGTTCTGTACTGCTGTTAGTAAGAAACCAACAATAATGGCAGCCGTAAAACCGAATAGCATCTCGTGCATATGCCACCAAAGGCTGCCACCATAAAGATTTACAACGATATTACCGCCTAAAACACCATTCCAGACCAATAAACTAATAATGCTAAATAGAGCACCAAGCAAAAAGAAAGGTCGAAACGCAAACTCTAAAAATGGCAGAGTGTCTATGGTTGGTTTTTTATTGTCTGGCTCGGAAATGTTCATCATGTTGATGGTCCAATTATTCGATTATATTAGAAGTAAGGTAGTTCAATTAGGTTATTTTTATGGTCAATAAATCAACTAACGCTTTGTTATTATTGCCTATGATGTCTTCGAGAGTGTAAGCATCGAGTGTTTTGAAAAAGTTTTCTTGAGCTTGTGAGAAAATATTTTTTAACTGACAACTTGGCGTTATCACACATTGATTACTTTCACCAAAACACTCGACGAGATTATTTTTGTCTTCAATGTCTCTCACTAAGCTACCAATGTTTATTTCACAAACAGGACGGTTTAATTTGATGCCACCATTTTTTCCACGAGTGGCCAACAAATAACCTTGAGAATTGAGTTTTTGTACGATTTTCATCAAGTGGTTTTTCGATATACCGTAACTATCCGCTATCTCACTGATAGTACAAAGTTGCTGATTATTGATTGCTAAATAGATCAATACCCGTAATGAATAGTCCGTATATCGAGTGATGTGCATGAATAAATCCAACGCATTTAAAGATGTATGTATTATGCATCTTTAAATGCAGCTGTAAACTGTTTTATGAAAAACTCAGCGGATCAGTGATATTTTGTATCATCATTATTGATGATAGCAAGTTGTGACCGTAGTTTTTGCATGCAGCTTGCACAAGGTGGATACACTTTAGCAAATTCCAATAATGGTGGCAGGGTACTATTAATTGCCTTTATGGCTATGAGTTCTATATCTTCATCACCGTTATTGTTCTCAGCCATATAGAGCATAGATTGGTGCGGTATGAGAAAACATTTTTGTGCCGTCTCTAATTCGCCTTTTTGCTGGTGTATGGATGCTAACTCATGATAACTCGTAATCCATTCTCGAAGAGATTGAACGCACTTAGGATTGCTCGTGAGCTTTTTTTCTAAGAGATATATTACCTCCCGATGATGGCGCTCACTATGAGGTGAATCTCTATATTCAACGGGTAATGAAACAATCGACGGTAAGTTATCTAAGATATTCATTTTAATTCTTTCATGCTAATGATTCTCATTCTCAATATAGCATTGATTTGGAAATTGTGAAGAATTATTTGAACATAAATTACAAAAGAACAAACTAGATCAATATCTTCTATTGCGAATAATTCTCATTCGCATATAATAGCAACCATTATCATTCCTCTTGGTGTAAATATAATGACTACTTTTATACAAAGAGCCGTAACTCATCAGGTGAAGGGCTCTCAATTCAGTTTTAAGTACAAAAGAGCGCTGTTGCCTGCGTTTTTGATCGCATTATTACTTACCGAACCTACTCGAAATATTGCGGTAAAGACGCTTGCAGACGCTTTCTGGGCTGTGTCAGCATATGTCGCTTTTACGCTAGCGCTTTATCACTACATTTCTCTTTTTATGAATCGAGAGAACAGTATTATTCGCTTGTACAATAGTTCTCGACATTATCAGGTGTTTTTTTCTGCTTTGCTTGGGGCGATGCCTGGTTGTGGAGGCGCCATCATTGTGACCACTCAATTTGTTAGCGGTCGAGTTGGGTTTGGTGCTGTCGTTGCTGTGTTAACGTCTACTATGGGTGATGCCGCTTTTCTGCTACTCGCCAGTGAACCCAAAGTGGGGTTGAGTGTCATTGCTCTTGGAGTCGTTGTAGGTACATTGTCAGGACTGGTCGTAAATGCGATACATCGTGATGACTTCTTAAGACCTAAATCTAAAACGGATTCTGCCCGCTGCGACAATGAAAAACATCATAGTACCTTTGAAAAAACGGCAATAAATTTACAGGGAAAGTTTTGGGGTATATTGATATTGCCAGCCACTGTTGTCGCCTTGCTAGGTTCATTTCAATTAAATATCAACCAGCTTATTGGCTTGCCGGTAAATACAATGGAGTGGATAGGGACAGTTGCAATCATTACTTGCATGGCGTTATGGGCTTTTACCAAAGAAATAAAGGATTATGAATCAAGCGTATCTGAAGACAAAAAATGTATCACGTCACACCCTTTACAGAAGACAGCCCAAGATACCAACTTCGTGACAGCATGGGTTATAGGTGCATTTTTAGCATTCGAAATGATTACCGTATTCTCAAACGTCGATCTCGCGGAGTTATTTTCTGGTTGGGGGGTATGGATGCCTTTAGTTGGATTATTGGTTGGATTATTACCGGGTTGTGGGCCCCAGATATTGGTCACAAGTTTGTACATTTCAGGGGCGGTGCCTATGTCTACTCAAATTGCAAACGCTATCTCCAATGACGGCGATGCGCTATTTCCTGCAATCGCTTTGGCCCCTCGTGCTGCGCTTGTAGCGACGTTTTATTCTGCATTTCCCGCACTGATAGTTGGTTATGGATATTACGTATTGTTTGAAATATAAACATACCTAATACTGCGTTTCAAATGGGTTTATATCTCTGAACTTTTTTGGGCTTAATCCGGATTTGTTCTTGAAGAAACGAGAAAAATAAGCCGGATCTTCAAAGCCCAAACGATAGGCGACCTGGTCTATATTCGCTTGGGTGTAGATGAGGTATCGCTTGGCTTCAATGAACATTCTCTCGTTGATGATCTGTTTAGCCGTATCCCCTTTTTCGTTATGGCAAAGCCGATTTAGGGTTGAAACGGAGATACCTAGTGTGTCGGCATATAGCGAAACCGGCCATTGTTGACGGAAATTGGCCTCAATTAGGTTATTAAAAAGATATAACTTGGGGTTAATATTCCTCGAGTTTTCTATTTCTTCATGGGTCTCTATCTCACGATACAAGGTCATCAAGGTCATCTTAACCAACCACTCTATCGAGTAGCGTTTCCCCGAATAGAAAGACTGAAATTCTTCCAACATAGTATCTAAGTATGTCACGAGTTGATTAAGAAATTGTGAGTCTTGTTTGAAGTGCAAAACCCGCGCTTTTAAGGTCACAAAATTAAGAAAGTCGACCGCTCGAGAGTTTGCAGATTGGTTGATTAAGGGCTCGGCAATAGTAAGAACATAACCCTGAGTTTGGGGGGAGAATGTGAAACCGTGCACGACGCTTGCCGGGATAATGACAGCACCATTTCCGTTGATAACATAATCTTTGTTATCAAGGTAAATATCAGAGCTACCTTGGATAATAAAAAGTAATTGAAATAGCTTTCCATGGTGATGAGGCTTTATGTTCCATTGTGCCTTTTCACTTCGTGCAGCAATAGATTCTATATGAACAAATTCTGAGTCATCGTGATCGCGATGTTCTCCGTAGAGGAAAAATTTAGGTATTAGATCTTGTGTGTCCATTTTATGCTCTATTCCCCATTCTGACGAAAAAGTACAATAATATACTTATTTAATGAATTCGAATCAGTAACACAATCATAGATGATTAAGAGGTGATTTAGATAAAGGATAGGCCACAAAATGGAAATTATTACGACACAAGTTGCGATTATCGGTGCGGGTCCTTCAGGTTTATTATTAGGCCAGCTCTTAGATACGCAAGGGATCAATAATATAATTATAGAACGTGTTTCTGGTGAGCATGTATTGTCTAGGATTCGGGCTGGCATACTAGAGCAGGGTTTTGTTGATTTGGTTCGTGAAGCAGGATGCGCAAAGAGAATGGATGAAGAAGCACACATTCATGATGGCTTCGACATCTGTGTTGATGGTGAAACAACTCGTATCGATATGAAGTCGTTGACCAACGGAAAAGTGGTGACTTGCTATGGTCAAACGGAAATAACAAAAGATCTAATGGATGCTCGTACTGAAAGTGGTTTGACGACTTATTACAATGCACCTGTCAGCCAAATAATGGGTGCCGATTCAGAGTCTCCCGCCATTCAATTTGAATATCAGGGAAATAAGTATCAATTAACATGTGATTACATTGCCGGTTGTGACGGCTTCCACGGCGTATCCCGCTCCACTATTCCAGACACGGTTCGCAAAGAATATGAACGGGTTTATCCGTTCGGTTGGTTGGGGTTGTTAAGTGATACGCCACCTGTCAGTGACGAGCTCATTTATAGCAAAACATCCCGAGGCTTTGCTTTAGCAAGTCAACGTTCGGTTACGCGTTCTCGTTATTATTTACAAGTTCCGTTAACCGACACTGTCGACGATTGGAGTGACGCACGTTTTTGGGATGAATTAAAACGGCGTTTACCTCAAGAATCTGTCGATAAATTGCAAACGGGGCCGAGTATAGAAAAAAGCATTGTGCCGTTGAGGTCGTTTGTGTGTGAACCAATGCAATATGGAAAACTATTCTTGGTGGGGGATGCAGCGCATATTGTTCCTCCCACTGGTGCTAAAGGGTTAAATCTAGCGGCGTCTGATGTCGCAACACTTTACAAGGTACTGATTCGAATTTATAACGAAAATGATCTTTCCGGTATCGAACAATATTCGGATATCTGTCTGCGTAGGATTTGGCATGGTGAGCGATTCTCATGGTGGATGACCAATATGTTGCATGAATTTGGTGACCTTACGGTAGATAACACTGATGCCGGAATTTTTAGTAAGTTGATGAGCTCAGAGTTAGACTATTTTCTCCACCAATCAAACGGTCAAAAAAACATTGCAGAGCAGTACGTCGGTTTGGATTACGAAGATCTGAAATAGCATGAAACCAATCGTCTACCCCTTCCTTGTTGGCATTCTTGATTCGAGTGCCTAATTACTTTTAGGTCTTATGCCATTTCAATAGTGAATGGCATTTTTTTGTCTTTTCTTGCAACGAGATCATCGTCTTTTTTTCTCATTTATTTTCATTTTCATAATTGTTTTTATAATAATAACAATAGATTAAATGTGAGAGTTGCAGGGGTAAGTACTTTGCTATGTAAAAAATGAATAGCCAATATAATTAACGAATTGTTCACATTAACAATAAACTGTTAACTTATTAACTAGCGGTCAGTCGGTCACTTGGTAAAACGTGTAGATCGCATAAGTTGCTCTAATATAAAGGAAGAGGCTTATTTAGCTTACAGTGAGTTTGATAACTCGAACGAGAAAGAGGATGTTGATATGAAAAAGAAGATTTTAACGGCTGCACTAGCCATCTCCACCGTACTGATGGTTCAAGCGCCGGCACAAGCCGCAGAGTATACCCTTAGATTTGCCCATTTTTTCCCAGCGGTTGCGGGTCCCCACAAAAATATTTTTAAAGTATGGGCAGACAAAGTTGAGAGTGACTCTAATGGCCGAATAAAAATTGACTTCTATCCTTCTTCCACTTTAGCTAAACCGCCAGCGCTTTATGATTCGGCTTCAAAAGGTATTGCGGATATTATCGCCACAGTACAGGGCTACACGGCCAATAAATTTCCATTGACACAGATCGTTGAGTTACCGGGTGTATCAAAAAATGCCATGAACGGTTCGTGTGTAATACAAGGGTTGTATGATGAAGGGTTGATCTCAAGCGAGTACAAAAAAACCAAGCCATTGTATTTATTTACTCATGGACCAGGTCATATTAATACGACGGAAAAACTGGTCAAAACACCAGCCGATCTAGAGGGTCTTCGTATTCGACGACCAACCGCTGTTGTGGCGAAATTACTGGAAGGCCTAGGGGCTCAGCCCGTAGGTATGCCTGCACCGTCTTCTTATCAATCGGTTCAACGTGGTGTTATCGATGGTGTCATGCTGCCATGGGAAGGCCAATACTCATTTCGTCTAAATGAACTTACCCCCAAGCATACGGAAGTCGGAGGTTTGTATACGGCCGCTTTTGTCGTGACGATGAATAAAAACGTGTACAACAAGATGCCAAAAGATCTGCAAAAAGTTATTGATGATAACTCAGGTGCTGCGTGGTCTGCGATAGCGGCGAAAGTGTTTGATGATTTGGATGAAAAAGGTCGTGCTCAAGCGGTAGAAATGGGACATGAAATTTATACGGTTGAAGACGGCGCGGACAATCCAGCTTGGAAACCCGTGCTAGACCAAGCAACCGAAGAGTACATCGAGTCTCTGGAGAAAAAACGCTTACCGGCTAAAAAAGTATACGCGCGTGCACTTGAGTTGTCTGAATCTTGTCCTATGTAAGTCATTTTAGTTGGCCCATCAGATCAGATAACGATGGGCTTTTTGGGTCAATAGCTTCAAGGAGTAGGCTATGAATGTGATAAATCGACTGATGGAAGGTCTGACCTTTGTTATGCATATGATAAGTGGAACCACACTAATCTGCATGATGTTTGTCACTCTATTTGATGTGTTAAGTCGAAGTCTTTTTGAAGCGACCAAAGGCTCAGTTGATATCACGTTCATCGGTGGTGTTGAGTTGATTAAATATGGACTGTTGATTGTTGTACTGTTTGCTTTACCTCATTCACTGGGGCGCTCTCAGGTTATCGTAGATTTATTTACAGATACACTTAAGACACGCACTAAAGCGACACTCGAAGGTTTTTATATTCTCGGTTTTGTCTTATTGGGATCGGGAATGAGTTATCGGTTTTACTGTGCGATCGAAGAGGCGGAAATGTCCGGTGAAACAACTCAGGATCTATTAATACCGTTGGGTTACCTTTACGGTATATCGTCATTTGCCACCGCAGTTCTAGCCGTCACAGCCCTGTTATCATCATTGAATCTGTTTATTCATGGAAGAGAGGAACTGCCGAGATGAGTGCATCATTAATTGGATTTATCTGTATCCTTACTATGCTTGGATTCATTGCATTTCGTATGCCAATTGCGCTTGCGATGGCCTCGACGGGTTTCGTCGGATTTGGCATCATCATCGCTTTTGAGCCCGCATTAGCCATTCTGGATAGTGGTCCGTTCGAAACGCTTTCCAACTATAGCTTCAGCCCCATACCTATGTTTATTCTAATGGGCGTCTTTGCATCAAAAGCCAAGATGTCTCAAGAGCTGTTTGATGGCGCGAGAAAGATGTTTGGTAGCTGGCGAGGTGGGATGGCGTTGGCTGCGGTCACCTCCTGCGGTATTTTTTCTGCTATCTCCGGATCATCAATGGCAACCGCAGCGAGTATGTCGAGAGTTGCCTTGCCGGAAATGGAGAAAAACGGTTACGCGAAGTCATTGGCCTCTGGCACGTTAGCTGCTGGTGGTACATTGGGTATAATGATCCCGCCATCGATTGCGTTGTTACTCTACGCTCTGATCACGGAACAGTCAGTGGGTGATATGTTTATCGCGGGTGTTATTCCGGGTCTATTAGGCCTCGCATTGTACTGTGTCACCATTGCCATTGTCGTCTCGCTCTATCCCGAACTCGCTCAGCCCGGAGATAAAACCACGCTAAGAGAAAAAATAGTTGGTCTAAAAGGGCTTGCCCCATTTATGAGCGTATTTGCGTTGATCATTGGCGGCATTTATGGCGGTTTTTTTACGCCTACTGAAGCTGCCTCTATTGGAGCCGCAGGGACTTTTTTCATTGCCATCTTCCGTGGAATGCGATTCCAAGGGTTTCGCGAAGCGGTAGAAGAGACATTGTTTATGTCGGCGATGATATTTTTCATGATAATTGGTGCAGAAATCTTTGGTTATTTCCTGTCGGTATCTCGCATCTCTTTTACTCTTGTAGAGATAGTTGAAGGTATGCAGTTGTCGCCCTATATGGTCCTTTTCTGCGTGCTGATATTGTTTATTATTCTTGGTTGTGTGATGGACAGTTTAGCGATGCTCTTGCTCACCGTGCCCGTCGTGTATCCGCTTATAGAGTCCGCCGGGTTTGACCCTGTTTGGTTTGGCATTGTCGCGGTTATTACGGTAGAGCTTGGGTTAATTACCCCGCCTGTGGGTATGAATGTGTTTGTGATTAAGTCAGTTGCACCGGATATTCCGATCAAAGATATTTTTAAAGGCGTTTTCCCATTTGTATTGTCTGATGTGGTTCGTCTGGGACTTATTATTCTATTTCCAGCGCTGGCTGTGGGACTATTATAGGGAGAAAGTAGGATGAGTACGCAATGGACCAAGGAGCTAAGCGTTGGAGACGAAGCAATTGATGATGATCATAAAGGGCTATTCAAGCTAATAGATGAGCTAAGTACCGCCAATATGAGCCACAGTTACATCAATTCGATATTGGATAGGTTGAAGCACTATACCGAAGAACATTTTAGTAAAGAAGAAGTCTATATGAAGCAGGTGAATTTTCCAGGATTGGATGAACATCTGGCTCAGCATAGAGCGTTCGAAGAGTGGCTTAAAACCATACGTTCGATGTATGCCAGATTTCCCCAAAGCCCTTTTATCGTCGGTGATTCGGTAAACAGTTATCTGCAACGTTGGCTTAAAGAACATATCCTTGAAGAGGACATGAAGTATCGCGACTTTATTGTATCTCACAAAAAACAGTAGAGCGTAATGCTTTATTTAGAATGGCTCTAACGGTTGTTAGGGTCATTTTTATATTTGATCACGGCTCTTCTACTGCCAATTTAATCCCTTTTTCTTTCAGAATATCTAAAAACTGTTTTTGCGTTGCGGTGGGTTTCCACTCTTTGCGAACGGTAATACCGATAGGGCGATTGGCGTGTTTTATCGGAAATGGCACAACACAGAGGAGACCAGTATCAAGTTCTTGTTGCACTTGGTGCTCAGAGATCATCGTCATTCGCTCGCTTCCTTGCAACAGAGAACGAATAAGAATGTGCGAATTTGATTCAACGATCTTAATTGGTGCCGGCACCTCAGCCTCAGAAAACAGGTTTTCAAAAATAGTGCGGGTTGGCGCCCCTTTACGTGGGATGACCCATGACCCTCGAGATAATTTTTCCAGATCTAATTGGGTATCAGAGACGCAGGGATGATCGGGGTGGGCGACAATGACGACATTCGAAGAGAAAAGCTCTTCCTGTATGACATCTTCGCTAGGCGAAGGAAAGCGCAATGCGCCAATCAACATATCAACGTCTGCGAACCTTAAATGAGACAACAGGTCATCATAAGGACCATCGTAAATACTGAAATTAAAGTCGGGATGGTGATGGGTAAATTCAATAATAGCGTTGGGTAAAATAGACGTTCTTGCCAACGGCATACTGCCGACAAACATGTGCCCTATCTCGATATTATTGAGTGCACTGATTTCTACCTTGCCTTGATTGATTTCAGAAAATGCCAATTTTGCTGCGCGCATTAATGCCAGCGCTGCTTTGGTTGGGCTAATGCCGAAACTGGTTTTTTCAAACAGCGTTACCCCCAATAGACTCTCTAGATCTCTACCTGAACGATGCAGAGAGGATTGAGAAACTCCAACTTCACGGCCTGCGCTACTGAAGCTCTTTGCAGATGATATTGCTATCAGTGCCTTAAGTTGCGTTGTGGTGATGAGGCTCAGGAGCGATTGGGCGTTCGCGCCTTTTTTCTCACTGCCATACTTTATGGATTCTCGGATCCCTTCGCGCAAGATATCCAATGCTCGCGACACTCGGTTAGCCAGAATGTCACCGCTTTGAGTTGTGTACATACCGGTACTCTTTCTATCGAACAAAGAGGTGTCTAATGCAGTTTCAAGCTTTGAAATAGCTTGGGTAATCGCGGGTTGTGATAGAAAGACAACGTCTGTTGCTTTGCTAATACTTTTACATTCACTAATGGCAAAAAACGCCCTTAAGTGCCTGATATTTTGAATGTTATCTTTCACGTTCATCTCCATTTGGTACGCCTACTTAGCATAGCCTATAGCAAAAACTAATAGCAATGTAAGCAAATTGAAATAGCCAATTCCACGTCACAAATTGATACTAAAACAATGAAGGAGCCACAATGCGTGGCAAAACAAACGAAAGAGAGCGGATTATGATTATCGATTGCCATGGACATTACACAACAACGCCTCCGGGCGTTGGAGATTATCGTGAAAAGCAAAAAGAGGCGATTTCAAAGGATCCTACGTTTAAAGGTCGCCGTGGACAATTCGTTGTCTCTGATGATGAAATTATTGAATCTATCGAAACCAATCAACTTAGACTGCAACAAGAACGTGGTACCGACCTAACCATTTTTTCTCCACGAGCAAGCTGGATGGGGCATCATCTTGGTAATGAACACACGAGTCAATATTGGACTGAAAATCAAAATGACTTAATTCGTCGGGTGTGTGACCTTTTTCCTAAAAATTTCGCCCCTGTCGCTCAGTTACCGCAATCACCAGGAGTAGGCCCTGCCACGTCCGTTGCCGAGTTAGTACGTTGTGTTGAAGAGATGGATTTTATCGGCTGTAATCTTAACCCGGATCCTTCAGGTGGATTTTGGCAAGATGCGTCGCTAGGGGATAAATCGTTTTATCCGCTGTATGCAAAGATGTGCGAGCTAGACGTACCCGCAATGATCCATGTGAGTGCCTCATGTAATGACTGTTTCCATACGACTGGCTCGCATTATTTAGGGGCGGATACAACTGGCTTCCAGCAGCTTGTTATGTCGGATGTGTTCAAAGATTTTCCCGAATTAAAAATCATCATTCCTCATGGTGGGGGTGCAGTACCTTACCACTGGGGAAGGTTTCGTGGCTTGATGCAAGATCAGGGCTTTGCGCCGCTTGAAGAGTCAGCCTTGAATAATATCTACTTCGATACATGCGTCTACCATCAGAAAGGTATCGATTTATTACTCGATATCATACCGACTAAAAACATTCTATTCGCCTCTGAAATGATAGGCGCTGTTCGTGGTATTGACCCAGAAACAGGACATTATTTTGATGATACTAAGCGCTATATCGACAACAACGAAAAACTGTCCGCCGAAGAGAAAAGCCTGATTTTTGAAGGGAATGCCCGTCGTGTGTTCAGTCGCTTAAAAGTCTAAATTAGATCGAAATAAACGTAAGCATTCACCAGTAACGTCAGTAAAGGAGAGATGTGATGCAAGAGAACATAGTGGTACAACATATCGAAAGAGCAGACCCTAAAGTCATTGAAGGCTTAGCGAGATGTGGCGTGGCAACCGTGCATGAAGCTCAAGGTCGACGTGGTCTCCTTGCTGACCATTTACGCCCCATCCAGCAGGATGTATCCGTGGCTGGATCAGCGATTACTATCTCTGGTGCGGCGGGAGATAACTGGATGATGCATGTTGCGATAGAGCAATGTCAAAGTGGTGACATTATGGTTTTCGCCCCCACATCACCATCGAATTTCGGTTTCTTTGGTGACCTGTTAGCAACATCCGCTCAGGCCCGTGGCGTTAAAGGTTTGATTATAGATGGGGGTGTAAGGGACACGTGTGTACTTCGAGAGATGTGTTTTCCCGTTTGGTCGAAACATGTTTTTTCCCAAGGCACCATCAAAGAGACGTTAGGTTCGGTGAATACGGCAATGGTCTGCGCGGATGAATGGATCAATGCGGGTGACGTTATTGTCGCTGACGATGATGGCGTTGTTGTTGTGAGACGAGAAGAAGCCGGAGCCGTATTGGTGGAAGCATTGGCTCGAGAAGAAAGAGAAGAGGCGAAACGGATTCGAATGGCGAACGGTGAGCTTGGACTGGATATTTACAACATGCGTTCCCGTTTGGAAGAGAAAGGGCTCAAATATGTCTAAATCCATTCCATGCATGTGGATGCGCGGGGGCACGTCAAAAGCGGCGTATTTTTTGGCTGAAGACCTACCTCAAGATATGGAACAGAGGGATAAGTTGCTGTTAAAAGTGATGGGGTCACCTGACCCCAGACAGATAGATGGTATTGGTGGCGCCGACCCTTTAACGTCTAAAGTGGCAGTGATAAAAAAATCACAAAGGGATAGGGTCGATATCGACTACTTGTTTTTACAAGTGTTTGTTGATAGAGCGGTGGTATCTGACGCACAAAATTGTGGCAATATTTTGTCTGGTGTTGGCCCTTTCTCTATCGAGAGAGGCTTGGTTGAAGCCGTTGGAGAAACGACGACGGTGTCAATTTACATGGAGAATACCGGACAGGTAGCCACGGTAACCATTCAGACTCGGAACGGTGAGGTGGTTTATGACGGGAATGCCTGTATTGACGGTGTTCCGGGTTCCTCTAGCCCGATTCCTATTGCGTTTAAGGATACGGCAGGGTCAACCTGTGGTCGTCTGCTTCCGACCGGTAATGAAGTTGACGAGATAGAAGGTGTTAACGTCACCTGTATCGACAATGGCATGCCCGTGGTTATTTTAGCGGCCAGTGATTTTGGTTTGTCAGGAACGGAATCACGAGAAACACTGGATAAAAATGAATCATTAAAAGCCAAACTGGAGACTATCCGTCTGCAAGTAGGGCCTTTAATGAACCTTGGAGATGTGACGCATAAATCGGTGCCTAAAATGACGTTAGTAAGCCCAGCAATGAAAGGTACCATTTCAACAAGAAGCTTTATTCCTCACCGATGTCATGCCTCTATTGGTGTATTGGGTGCGGTGAGCGTAGCGACGGCTTGTACATTGAAAGCCTCACCGGCTTATCGGTTGTCTAACATAACGAATGGCGATCATAAAGTAATATCTGTTGAACATCCTATTGGCGAAACGACGGTGATTCTGGAACTGGATAATGAAGGTAGAGTAGAAAACTCCGCAATTTTAAGAACCGCACGGAAACTGTTTGATGGAAATGTATTTGTTTAAACGATAGGGCCTTGTTTAACGAGTAAGGCCCTATCGTTCGCTTACTTGTTGTTAAGCAAATTCTTCGGTATCTATTTCTAATTGAGTTGCTCGGTTATAGCGTTCGCCTGCAACGGTGGTTTGGTTGATAATGCTACCCATTTCAGCGATCAAGTCAGGGGAAACCGAACATCGTGCGGCATGGATGTTTTCTTGCAGATGGGAAAAGTTGGTTGTGCCAGGAATTACATGGATATTGTCAGCTTTTGCGAGTAACCATGATAGCGCCAAGGTGGCCAGAGTGACCATCTGAGCAGGGTCGAATTTCGCGATATCATGAGAGACAAGTAATTCGAGCCGCTTTACTAACGCTAGGTTATGGGCAAAGTGCTCGCGATCAAACCGCGGCATAGCATGACGAATATCGTTGGGGGAAAAGTCTGTCGGCTCGGTGATATTACCAGTCAACATGCCGCGGCCTACAGGGCTAAACGCGACGAATGCCGTTCCTAGTTCAATACACTTGTCCAATATGGCAATCTCTGGATTGCGTGTCCATAATGAGTATTCCGATTGTACGGCCGCAATAGGGTGCGTTGAATGTGCTTTGGTCAGTATCTCAGAGGAGACTTCGGACAATCCAATTTGACGAATTTTTCCTTCATCCACAAGTCTGGATAATTCGCCGACACTCTCTTCAATAGGGACGCTCTTATCCCAGCGATGCAGGTAATAGAGATCAATCACATCGGTATTGAGCCTTTTGAGGCTAGCCTCACAAGTCCTACGGATGCTTTCTGGCCGACCATTGATTTCTTTTTTACCATTCGTCCCTTTAAACATCCCGCATTTACTGGCGAGTATATAGTCGGAACGCCGGTGGCCTACGGCTTTAGCGACGAGTTGTTCATTGGCACCAAAGTCATATAAAGCCGCGGTGTCCAACATGTTATAGCCCATATCTAATGCGGTATTGAGTAAGCGTATGCTACTTTTCTCGTCTGGTGGAATACCGTAAGCGTGAGAAAGGTTCATGCAACCCAGACCTACGGGGTTACATGAAAATGGGCCGATAGAACGCGGTTTCATTTCAGTGAATGTTATTGAAGACATTCAGCTCTCCTTTAATCTAAAAGCTGCTCTATTCTGTGTAACGTTTCCATTGCGGACAAACACTGAGCCACACTCGAGTTGGGCTCCTTGCCTGTACGAATGGCGTCAAAAAATGCGCGGTCGATAAGCTCAATGCCGTTGTTCGACTCGGTGACACCGTTGAGGTTTATCTGGTTTTCATTACCATCAAATAGATCATCGTAACGGGCGAGATAGGTGCCTTCGTCGCAGATATAGCGGAAAAAAGTGCCAAATGGACCATTATTATTAAATGAGAGTGAAAGTGTACAGATGGCGCCAGTAGGCACTTTAAGGCCTATGCTCATGTCCATTGCAATACCAAGATCGGGATGAATAGGGCCTTGCATGGCTTGGACTTTTGACGCCGTTTCACCGGTTTGATATTGAAACAGATCCACGGTATGACACGCGTGGTGCCACAATAAGTGATCCGTCCATGTTCTTGGTTCACCTTTCGCGTTGGTATTGGTTCGTCGAAAGAAATAGGTCTGAACATCCATTTGCTGGATGTTCAGTTCACCCGCGTTAACCTTATTATGAATCCATTGATGGCTTGGGTTAAAGCGCCGAGTGTGCCCGGCCATGGCGATAAGTCCGGTTGATTTTTGAACCTCAACCAATCGTCGAGAATCTTCGATATTGTCCGCCATTGGAATCTCAACCAGCACATGTTTGCCGCTCTCAAGGCATTGAATGGCTTGACTAGCATGCATTTGGGTCGGTGTGGCCAAAATGACAGCATCGAGATCCTCTCGTCTTAGCGCCACCGCCAGATCATCTGTCACCAATGGATTTGAGTGCTTTTTCGCCAATAGTTCAAGCTTGTCTAGCTCCGTTCCAACGAGTGCAGTAACGTCGACATCATTGATGTTCGCGATAGCTTCGAGGTGTTTTGTTCCAAATGCCCCCGTGGCGCCCACAACACAAACTTTCATAATCAATTCCTTTTAGATTTCCATCTTTCGTAAAATAGTCCGTCTAAAGTACCAATACATCTTAGTGCAGAATAATTAAAAATTGAACATAGCCATTCATTTTTTAAATAGAGGTATTAAGCGGTTCGACTTAGGGTCAATTCGAGCTTAACTTATTGTCTATTCTTGGGTTGTTGGCAGAGCAGCATTTTAAAAAGTTCACTATAATTGTGCTACTTACATGGCAAGCTATATCAAAAACTAATATCTGTACTGAAAATTGAAATGGTAACTGGAAGGCGTAGACGAAATACTGGAGCGGCCTTCAATCAACAATGTGAACGTGACAACCTTTAGTAGGATTAGAGGTTACTAACTTATAAGGACATATTATGGATTCCGACTATTTACCATTTCACCCTAGTCCGGCTAAACCAACGTTTCGAGTGCCAGAAGGATCGGTAGATGCTCATTGCCATGTGTTTGGTCCTGCGGGGACATTTCCCTATTCAAAAAAGAGGAAATATACCCCTTGTGATGCACCCAAAGAAACACTTTTTGGGTTGCGCGGTTTTCTAGGCTTTTCAAAAAATGTGATAGTTCAGGCGTCGTGTCATGGCACAGATAATTCCGCGTTGGTTGATGCGTTGCAAACGGCGGGTGACCTCGCCCGAGGTGTCGCAGTGGTTTCAGAGTCGATCAGTGAAGAAGAGATTCAAACGATGCACGATGCAGGCGTGCGTGCGGTTCGATTCAATTTTGTAAAAAGACTCGTAGATTCGACACCAAGAGATGTTTTTCGGAATATCGCCGCTAAGATTCGACCATTCGGATGGCATATAGTGGTCTATTTTGAAGCCTCGGATCTTGACGACATCGCCCCTTTCTTAATCGAGCTAGATACCACGATAGTTGTTGACCATATGGGGCGACCAGATGTATCTGAAGGCGTTGAGTCCAAGGGGTTCAACGAGTTTATTCAGTTAATGGAAGATAACCCAAAAATCTGGACGAAGGTGAGCTGTCCAGAACGGCTAACAGAAACACCACCAGACTATAGCGATGTTGTCCCCTTTGCGAAAAAACTGGTTAAAAGCTTTCCTGATAGGGTGTTATGGGGAACAGATTGGCCGCACCCTAATATGAGATCTCATGTCCCCGATGACGGTAAACTTGTCGACGTTATTGCGTTGATAGCGCCAACGGAAGCATTGCAAAAACAGCTGCTCATTGACAACCCTAACCGCCTTTATTGGAGCAAATAATGAAAGAGAAGAGAACGTCTTATCTGAATACAGATAAAGTGATTCCGGGCACAATCATGTTTGACGGCACAATGGCGCGTAAAGGTTATGGCCTCAATAAAATGTGCTATTCATTTAATAACGCCCCAGACCGAGAGGCATTTCTTGCCGATGAAATGGCCTATTGTGACAAGTTTAACTTGTCGCCTGCTCAAAAAGAGGCAATTAAAAATAGGGATGTATTAAGGCTGTTAGAGGAAGGTGGCAGTATTTACTATTTGGCTAAATTTGTCGGTATTTTAGGGTTAAATATGCAAGATATTGGGGCGATACAAACGGGTATGTCACTTGAAGAATTCAACGAACTTCTAAGAAGTGCAGGAGATTAACATGGCTAAGATTATAGGTGGTATCACCACTTCTCACATTCCGCTGATAGGAAAAGCTATCGACCTAAACCTGCAAAATGAACCCTATTGGAAGTCTTTTTTTGCTGCCTATGTTCCTATTCATAAGTGGCTGGATGAAAAGAAGCCGGACGTTGCCATTATATTTTATAACGATCACGGACTTGAGTTCTTTATTGACAAAAAACCGACGTTTGCCATCGGTGCAGCACATCAATACGTCAATGCCGATGAAGGTTGGGGTATCAAGCCAATTCCTCCGGTGTCTGGCGATGTTGGTCTTTCTTGGCATATCTGTAATGAATTGGTGGCTAACGAGTTCGATATTACTATCTGTCAGGAAATGAAAGTTGACCATGGTTTAACCGTACCAATGCAGTTAATGTGGCCGGGTAATCGCTATTCGCATATGAAGGTAATTCCTGTCTGTATCAATGTTGAACAACACCCTATGCCCTCACCTAAACGCTGCTACGACCTTGGTTGTGCTATTGGTGATGCAGTACGTGATTATGATGAGGACTTAAAGGTTGTGGTATTTGGCACTGGTGGGTTATCTCATCAACTTGACGGCGAACGAGCAGGGTTTATCAACAAAAAATTTGACCTTTATTGCATGGATAAAATCATAGATAATCCGCAAGAGTTGACCGAGTTTTCTATTCTAGATTTGATTGAGAAAGGCGGTGCGCAGGGCGCTGAATTTATCATGTGGATGGGTATGCGCGGTGTATTATCGGACAATATTGAGTTGCTTCATAGCAACTATCATATTCCGATTTCCAATACTGGAGCTGGTACGATGTTGATAGAAGATCATCTACAAGATTGAATAATATGTATCTGACATCCAGCGAAGTTAGCCTGTGAGTGGGTCAGGTGTTATCCAGTTTGGCATTATTTAATCACCTCAGTCACATAGGCCGATAGTCGCTCAGCCTATGTGGTGGTCTACTCTAAAGCTAACCCTTTGTGCCTTTAGCAGCTATGGTCTAGACAGTGAGTTAAATCGCTGTCACTGTCGACTGATTGGGCTGGTTTACCATGGGTAAATATTTTTAGTTTTCTCTCTTCTACAGAATGGTATGAGAGTTTTTCCCCTTCTACCTTTAACATGGAACCTTCGGGGATGGCGACGACAAATTCATGTTGGTTTAGGATCAAAAATTCTTCAATCCTTTCATCTCTTGTTTCGCCCATGTGCCCTGAAACACTTGCTTCAATGTAGTGCGGGTTGATCTGGAATGGTACCAAGTTTAACGAAGGTAAAATGGCAGCGGTGACGATTGGCATATCGTTGGTGGTACGGATAGTTGGTGACGCAATATTGGTGCCCGCGCTCCATCCTATGTAGAGTTTTTCTTGCTTGATTATGGCGTCTCGAAGCGGCCCAACCAAACCTTGGTCGTGGATCATCTTATTCAATACCCATGTGTTACCACCGCTAACGATAATACCGTCGCATTCTTTAATTGCTGCAATTGGATCATCGCATGTGTGAATTCCAGTTACTTCACATCCAAATTGACCCAAGCCATCGTTGAGCTGCCGAGTGCGGTCGTCATAATGTCCACGAATCATGGCATATGGGATAAACAATAGCTTTTTGGCATTGGTTTTTTTGATCATAGGCTTTAGCCATGAAAAACCGAACTCTAATAGCATTGTGTTTCCGGCAATCTTACCGTTACTAAATAACATGATGTTCATAAATTAATTCCTAGGTCACAGCTTCGCTTTGGGCTTCAATATGCTGTTGGGTAATGATGACAATTGATTGAATAACCTTACTGGCAGCCTGTAAAGACGGAACAGGAAGGTATTCATAAATTGAATGAAAATTGTGGGCGCCGGTGAAAATATTAGGACAGGGGAGTCCTTTTTGAGAGAGGACAGCGCCGTCATAGCCCCCTCTCATGGGTGTTGTTTTCATATCAATGCCGTTGTCTTGATAGGCTTGCTTGGCAATAGCGATAGGATAATTTTGAGTGCCTTGAAGACGATTAGCCACATTCTCGTAGCGATCCATCAACGTCAACTCTACAGACTCCTCTCCCCAGAGTGACTGACAGTTTTGACCGAGCTGTTTAAGAAAGGCCATGCGTTTTTTATACCCTACTTGAGAGAAATCGCGAATGTCGAGCTTAAGTAAAGTGGAAGCGCTATTACCTGATAGCTCTTTAACCCAATAGTATCCTTCTCTTCCTTCTGTATATTCCGGCGCTTCTCCTGCGGGTAACATACTGATAAATTTGTGTGCCATAAGCAGTGAGTTTTTAAGCTTTCCTTTGGCAGACATTGGGTGTGCTGATTGGCCAACAAAACGCACTTCAGCATTGCCTGCGTTCCAATTCTCGCAAACAAATTCACCAATACCACAGCAATCAAGAGTATAGCCGAAGTCAGCACCAAATGATTCGACATTGAATGCTTTCGCTCCTCTCAACCCTTGTTCTTCGTCGGGCAAAAAGGCGATTTTAATATCACCATGTTTTAAGGTGGTCTCTCCTTTTGATTTTAACGTAGTGAAGTGCTGCAACATATCCATAATGGCGGCAATGGCCGCTTTATCGTCCGCACCTAACAGACTGGTTCCGTCAGTGACAATGATGTCTTGGTTTTCATATTGAGCAAGCTCAGGAAACTCTGATACTTTGAGCCAAACCTTTTTACTGAGTTCAATATCACCACCTTGATAATTGACAATATGAGCATTGGTATCGTTCGATTGCTCAGCACTGGTATCGAGATGCGCAAAAAAGGACACCGTTGGTACATTGGCGTCATTTCCGCGTAAGGTGGCGGTGAGTATGGCAGTATCTCTGAGTGTGACCTCGTCGAGTCCGAACGCCTCAAGTTCTGCCTTGAGTAGGGTTGCTAATTCAAACTGGCCGGGCGATGAAGGCATGACTCCTTGCGCACCAAGTTCACGGTTTGTTGTTGTGTTGATTTTAGTATAGCGAAGAAACCGATCGGTAATATTTTCCATATTTACATCTTATGATTATTATTTGCGTCGTTAATAGCAGGAGTATGCTCCTGCTATCGGCTATTTAAAGTAGTACCTGAGAACAAACTAAAACAGTGATAAGGCCACCAACCATAGGGATGGCAGTACGTTTTATAAGTTCCATTGGTGATACATTTGCCACACCAGCACAAGCAATCACGACACCAGCAACCGGTGATGCAGATCGCATTAGACCCGATGCTAATTGCATTGGAAGTGCCACGGTTGCTGCCGCTGTTCCTACCTGTGCAGCGACATCAGGCGCTAAGTTAGAAAAGCTAAAGAATGATGCGTTACCTGAACCTGAAAGTAACGTGACAATGGCGATAATCGTGACAAGAACGAGTACCATTGCAATGTAGCCAAAACCAGCACTGGCTGCACTGTCTAATAACAGGTCGATAAATCCAATCGTTGAAAGGCCCGTGACAAAAACTTTTGCTGAGATGATAAGGCTAACAACACTTGCAAATACCGCCCCCATACCTTCTAAATATATTTTAAGTGATGCGCAGACTTTTTTGCCGTCCCTTGTGTAGAGATAGTCACATATCATCGCAACGAATAAAGCAATAAACATTGCGGTAACCACATCAATTTTGACACTGGTAATAGCAAATTTGCTAAAGGTAAGAAGAAGGGCTAACGGCAGGACAGGAAGAATGGCAAACCATTTCGGTGCTTTGCGATGGTCCTTACTTTCCACGTTGAAGTCGTGTTTGATGCCATTTTCTTCATCTTTTTTGTCAAAGTGTTTTTGACAAAAAAAGTGTAATACTGCGATCACTATTATTGCAATAACAGAGACGACCAATTGATAGCTGACAAAATACGTGGCGACATCGATACCGGATATCTCAGCCGCTTTGTTGGCAGCAGAGGACGCTGGACCTAGGTCAAGACAACCCGTTGTGGCAACCACCGCTGCTGCTGCCGCAGGATTGCACCCAACACCGACCAAAACAGGATACATAGCAACCAATAGCAATAGAGCAAGCCCGGTCGCACTTGGGATAAATATATTGATCATCTGACCAATTACATACGCCATAGCAAGTACAACGTACGGATTTTTGATGCGTGACAATGGCTTCGTCGCAATCTGAACGAGGGCATTTGCCGCGCCAATGTGGCTCATGTAACGCGAAAACCCACCAACAGCCATGATAATCAGACCAAGCTTAGCGAGTGTTGATGAGGAGATGACTTTAATAACCTCAAAAAAATCGACAATAATGGAACCTGTCGAGGTTCCGCCTTTTGGCATGAAATCTGGATTCCCTGCGATAACACCGAGTGCGATCATCGTTAAACCTGCCAAAAACAATACCGCTTGAGTATTGTATTTCTTTACTACGAAATAGCCGACGGAGAAAATAACCGGCAGTGCTAATAAAGTAATCATTTTTCTATCCTTGTAATTAATTAATTTTGTCTGTCAACTTAATTTTGGACGTGTTTATATATTCAAATTAAATGAATATAATTTGAATATATAAACTTGATTAAATTAAATGTTAATTTTTAAATATTTTAAATTCTTTAAAGATGTCTTCCATTTTATCAAATCGTTGTTTGTTATTTGTACGATTAGACATGCATTTAATTAATAGCTCGATAATGGAAAGCCCTGCCGAACGATTATTAAAAATAGTACTACTTTCGCTCGCGACGACGATTTGAATATCGCTATAAGATACAAAAGGGTTGACCTCTTGATCGGTCATAACAACGGTTTTACCACCAACCTGACTAAACCAACGAACAACCTTAACCGTCGTACTTGAAAATCGGTGATAAGACATCGCTAGCAGCGTATCATCTTCGTTAATGTCGGCGAGTTGGTGAGGTAATGTAGACGAGTCGGCGTTGAGCAAAATAACGTCTCTTCTTAGATAACGTGCTAATAAATAAAAATAATTGGCTAATGCTTCAGCGGACGCGCTTCCAATGACATAAAGTTTGCCTTGTGGGTTGAGAATAAGATCTGTGGCTTTATCTATATTTAAGACATCGATTGATTGGTAAGTCTTTTCAATATTATTCAGTATTTCTTTTTGATGTTCATTAATTAACTGAGATGTAGAGTCATTTCTTCTTGTGTTATTACAGCGATCTACTGGAGTACTTAGTTCAATAATCAAATCATTCGAAACTGCTTTTTTAAAATCTAAAAAACCATGGAACCCAAGGCGCTGTAAAAATCGACCAAGTGTTGCCTTTCCAATTCCAATCTGATGGCATAGGTCATTTATTTTGGCAAAAGGTAGCATTTCGAATTGAGCAATAAAGTGCTCAATAATTCTGTTGTCTGATTCAGTCAAGTTATCAATAGTATTGACTGATCTAATAAACTCTTGCCTATCCATCATTTATCCTTTTCTCTTATGGGGCGGATTGTCACGCTTCTAATTAGTGGGAGCAAGGGAAACAATTTTTCCCACAATCAAAGTGTGATCTTGTCGATTTTATTGATCAATTATCTTTTAGTGTTCAGCAATAAAACGTTGTATAAGCCTGATAATACATGGCTTTTAGCGAAATGAGGCCGAAGTGAGTTGAATGGATTTATTCGCGGTGATGATTCGAAAATAGTCGTACTTGGGCATGTAATGAGAACCTTTGCACCTGCCATTCTGATGGAGTATTGTGAAGGTAACGCTAATTGAATGAACTCATCGAGTATTGCGCGGATATGTGCAGTTTTCAGTGTAGGTTTGGGGAAAAACATGAAACATATAGCCTTTTTTAGTAGTAAATCTTATGACGAAAAATCCTTTGAACTGTTAAACGATAAAGATGAGTTTGTATTTCATTTTTATGACTTTAGGTTGACAACTAAAACCGCCGCCTTAGCGAAAGGTTGCGAAGTCGTTGTCGCGTTTGTCAACGATGATCTATCACGGCCAGTGCTCGAAAGGCTTAGCCAAGAAGGTGTTCGATTAGTGGCTCTAAGATGTGCAGGTTTTGATAACGTAGATGTAGAGATGGCGAAGAGCATCGATATGAAAATCGCTCGTGTTCCAGCCTATTCACCGGAGTCAATTGCTGAGCATGCGGTGGGCCTTATGATGACGTTAAATCGCCGCTTTCACAAAGCCTATCAGAGAACACGAGATGCGAACTTTTCACTTGAGGGACTTGTTGGTTTTAATTTCCATGGGAAAACGGCAGGTATCATAGGGTCAGGAAAGATTGGGTTAGCAACGATGAGAATTCTGAAGGGGTTAGGGATGGATATATTGTGTTACGACCCTTACCCAAGTGATGAAGCTATAAGGTTGGGCGCTCGCTACTGTTCGTTGGACGAGATTTTTAAAGAGGCCAATATCATCTCTTTGCATTGCCCTATGACAGAACAAAATTATCATCTTTTAGATGGTGACGCGTTTCAAAAAATGCGCGATGGCGTCATGATAATCAATACCAGTAGAGGAGAGTTGTTGGATTCATCTGCCGCAATTGACGCTTTGAAAGTTGGTAAAATAGGGGCGTTAGGTCTGGACGTTTACGATAATGAGAAGGATCTGTTTTTTCAGGATAAGTCGAATGACGTTATCGTGGATGACGTATTCCGCCGATTATCTGCTTGTCATAATGTCATATTTACTGGGCATCAAGGTTTTTTGACCGAAGATGCATTACAAAATATTGCAGAAACGACGTTAGGCAATATCCGATCGCTTGATTCCAAAAAGATAAACAAGAATTATTTATAGTGAATTGAACTTGCCTCGAATACGCTCAATACGCGTTCGATTTACTCCAAAATCTGAGCGTCCAATTCGGGATGCAGATCGAATGTGTATTTGTGTCTTGTCAGGACGCTCTTTTACCAAGTAAAACTCTACGTCATCAACAAACTGAAAGAAAGTGGATGTGTATTCTACATGGATGTAATTGCTTTCACTTTCTATTGTTTTAGCATTATCTTCAGATGCAAGTATCTGGACAAGAGCGGTATGTGCTTCAGACAACGTTCCTGAGTAAACAATGGATTCAATCTGATGTGTGTCGTCGTCATTGACTTGGCTACTTAGGCAGTTTGGTGTGCTAGGGCAAGGTGCGAGCTTGCCCTCATTTATACCTAGTAAAGGTTTAGTGCTTGAGCATCCAAATAACAGGGTTATGTTTATTAGAATAACGGCTATCTGAATGTTCATTTTGTTTGCCTTCGCGATATCTTAATCGCCATCAGTCCAATTAAATTTGCTTTCGTCGACACCTTCTTTCGCCTCTTTTAGGCGCTCTCGCTTGTATCGCTCTTCGTTTCGGGCTGCATCAATTTCTTGCATTATTACGGTAATATCAGCATCGATATCACTTTCCGTAAATGTACCAGTTAACTCACGATCCGGCGTGAGTTCGCCTTTCTCAAACAGAGCCCAAATCTCTTTTGCATAACTAGTAGTCAGTATCTCTGGAGCGTATTGGCCGTAGTAATCACGAATATTGTTAATGTCACGCTCTAGCATCCACTCGGCGTTGTTATTGGCGGAGGCGTCTACGGCCTGCGGTAGATCGATAATCACAGGACCATATTCGTCGACCAGCACATTAAACTCGGACAAGTCACCATGGATTAATCCCACGCAAAGCATCTTAACCACGTAAGACATCATGACGAGATGGTCTTCAATCGCTTGTTCAGCAGACATGGTGACATCGTTTAGCCTTGGAGCAACGTACCCATCGTCATCTGTGACCAATTCCATAAGCAAAACCCCATCGAAGCAACCATAAGGTTCTGGCACTCTAACGCCTGCGGCAGCGAGTTTATACAATGCATCGACTTCCGCACTTTGCCATACTTTCTCTTGCTGTTCACGACCAAACCCCGAACCTTTTTCCATGGCTCGAGCTCGACGGCTATTACGGACTTTACGACCTTCTCTATATGAGACAGCTTGCTTAAAGCTGCGTTGATTCGCTTCCTTGTACACTTTGGCACAACGGATCATATCGCCACAGCGTACTATGTACACAGAAGCCTCTTTGCCACTCATTAATTGGCTCTTCACCTCGTCGACCAAGCCATCGTCAACGAGAGGTTGTATTCTCTTAGGTATTTTCATAGCTTCGTTATACCTTAGTTAGCCAATGGATGTAATATTAAGCTGGCAAACGGAGTCAATTTATCCATGTTTTTACGACATTCCGGCGAAAAAACAACCAAATCGCACTTTGCTTAAAAAGAGAATGGTTATTAGTGAGTGATGCATTATTCGTCTCATTTTGTTATCCGGGTTCTGAACCGTAAAATGCAAACGAATACATCGCTAACCTATTCGTGCTATGAATTAATGATATTTTGCGAAGGGAAGGTTTTTTTGCTGACGTGTTTTGTGAACAATATTCTGTTTGAGCATTATCAATAATAGTGATCAAAATTGGTGTTTGTCAGAAGGGGAGCCTTCAGATAAATGAAGGCTTAATTAACGTTACGATACGTTTATCTTAAGTGCCCAGTTTTGTCGTAATGGCTGTCTTCTTATAGGAAACTCGAATAGACTGAGGATACCTGTGTTTAGCGCTAAATGGTCGGTATGAAAAAAGATTTATTCACTAGCTTAGACCTTAATTTATTAAGGACCTTTTTGATACTTTCTCAAGAACTAAATATGAGAAAAGCATCAGAGCGGCTTTTTGTGTCTCAACCTGCTATTAGTCAATCGCTTGCAAAGCTTCGACACCATTTTGATGATGAACTGTTTGTAAAAGTACAGAAAGGGCTACAAGCCACTCCGTTTGCCGAGGCACTCGCAACCTCTATCTCTCCCCACATGTATGGTCTCGCTAATAGCGTTAATAACCACCTAGAATTTTCTCCAGAGACATTGGAAAAATCAGTAAAAATTGCCCTTTCTCCAGTGGTGCTCGCGAGCCTGTCCGGTTCGCTTTACCAAGCCTTTAAAAAAGCGGCCCCCAATGCCATCATTGATTTAGTGAGTTGGTCTGGCAGTACGGTAGAGGACCTAAAAAGAGACAATGTTTACTTAGCGATAAGTTATGAAATAGAAACGCCATCTGAGGTATACGCCAAGAAACTAGTGGGTCTAAGCGGACAAGTCATCGTGCGAAATGAGCATCCAATAAAGAAAACGCTGACCACCCCTGCAGACTATGCTGGCTATGAAATTGCGTCAATGGTTTCACCAGGCTTCAATGAAAACTTCAGTATTGCAGCGGATATCATGCAGCAGTACGGATTTGAATCCAAAGTAGGATTTCGTTCTGAAATCATGATGGCTCTCATTGATATTATTCAACATACCGATATGTACCTACCCCACACGAATCTTTTTCCTATTCATTTGTATCCCAATTTACGTACTTTGGATATTGATATTGGGGGAAAAGGTTACATGATTGACGTATATAGTTATTGTCACAGCCGACATAGAAATACAGCCATGTTTAACTGGCTACACAACCTGATATCGGCAGTAATTCAAGAACAACTCGTGAGTCGTTCTACCAAATAACGTTAGGCTTGATAAGCGCTGCTTATTACCAATATAAGGAATAACGTTTAGTCCGCACACCCAATTTTCAATAATATTCTGGTCATCGACAAGAGGTCGAACGCAATAGGTATTGCTAACAGAAGGATTTTTATTATTAAATATTTTAGGTGTGCAAATGAACAAATCAATCATCACTCTTTCTCTCATTTCAGTTTTTTCTACCCAAGCTATTGCAGGTGCTCAAATTGAAAATCCGATCTGGAACGGTAAGCCAAGTATAGATAACAGTGTCCCCGGCATTGCAGAGCGCCCCCAGCCTCAAGTACCAACACAACCTCCCGTTGATAGCGTGCCTGACCGACCAGAGAAAGATTCAACTCCAGATAGAATACAGCCTACCGACCCAGAATTTGGTCTTCCTTATGAACCTCAAATGCCGTCCATATCAGATAGTCAGCGTATTTCGTCTCTTGAATTGGATTTCGAAAGAATGGCAAACCAACTAGAAGAACAATCAGAGCAAATGGATGGTGTCCGTGCAAGCTTGCATGCGGTAACCAATGCCCGCCCATTTGTTACCAATGGTGAGTTTGCTATCGGTACCGGCGTTGGTTTTGCTGGTTCCAAAGAAGCTCTAGCTATAGGTGGTGCATATGGAATTAATGAGAAATTGAGTGTATCTGGCACTTTCCATTATGAAACGAAAGGTAAACACTCGTCGTCAGATGTAGCTGGTGGCGTTGGTGTTCAATACACATTTAACTAGCACACTAAGGCTGGCCAAGGACGGCTTAGCCCCTTAAAGGCGATGTAAAGAAAATTCAATACTCGCACTGAACGGATTTTTATTTGTTACTCTGAGTGTGAAACAATGAGAAAAATACTGTTTTTAATATTACTTGTTAGCGCAAGTAATATATCCGCTAATACATTGCATATTTCCCCAGAAATTAAGTTTGGACCATATATTGGGGCAGGTATTTCTGGAGGTGGGTTACAACTGGGTCTAGCTGATAGCTTGGGTTTCGATGCCATCTACTTTTCATACAGCGACACATACGCCGAGTTTTTATCTATTGATGAAGACAGAATACAGACCTATCGGTTGGGTGGTCAATATCAACTGGTTAATGTACCAAAAATGTCGTTGCAACTTGAAGTTGGCGCAGCCAAGTACAAAGGGAATCGAAAATATTTAGGCGGCTCAACCCGCGCTTTAGAAGGCCAAGGAGGCAGTTTTTCGGCGTCATGGGTAATCGCGGTGACGGACAATATTGGTTTTAGAGCCGGAGCAGATTTCAATTATATTGATAAAGACAAAACGTTTTTGCCTAATTCTCTTACGGCAACGATTTCTACAGGCGTCGTTTTTAGTTATTAATTGTGAGCGCGTTGGCTAACTGTTAGTCCTATGCGCTCTTAAAAATAGCCGTTGTGGGTTGTCGAATCAACCTCATTGGCGCTCAATTCATGTGTCAATATATAGATGTAATAATGTAGAATATAGCATTAATAAGCCTGTTCCAAATCATTAGAATAACGTTCTGAATATACTTCATAGTGTTTACTTCTGCCATTCAAGGTATGAAAGTTTTTCCTTCCTCTTGCTAGCTTAATGTATTTGAGCCACGTTCTTTCCAGCTTTGTTTTTGCTTTTCCGGGGTTCTGTAACACTTTAATGAAATGCCTTTCTTCTGCGTTGATGGGCGAAATGTCACTTGCTTCTAATGCAAGTAATGTTTGGCCATATGAACTAAGAAGATAATCTTCCTCTACAGTAAAGTCTCCGGACTTACCAAAGCCACGAGAAAATGCGTTGCTATCGTAAAAACGTTTTTCACCAATTCTAATTTCAGTTTCAATCATTTATTTGTCCTTAAAAATCGTAAATCACTATCATCAAGTGAACGATATTTCCTATTTAAATATAAATAAAGAAAATAATTTAACTCATCACGATAAAAATTATTTGTTTTGAAGTGAGGGGATGTACGATAAAATATTTTAATCGTTTTAATAGAAATAACTTCACGTGTTTCCTTAAAAATAATAGCTTTTTATGATGACAATATGAGTTGTTTAATTATAATTACGGCGTTCGTACACTGTATTTATAAACCTATTATTCTGAGCCTGAAATGCTAATATCTGAAATCCCTATACCGCCAAAAATGATTATTACACTTGTTTTTATATTTGGAGTGTGGTCATTGAAATACCTCTGGATAGCGGCTATTCGACACCGTAATAGTCCTCTACAAGAGAGACACAAAAACTGGATTAGTGTTGCCAGAAATTTGAGTAATCTTGGACTAGTCATAGGTGTTGCGGTAGTTTGGCTTTCTGAGCTACAGAATTTCGCAATCTCTGTCGCGGCATTTACCGTGGCTATTGTGATAGCCACAAAAGAGTTGCTGCAGTGTTTTCTAGGTTTCTTTTCATGGGTTACAAACCGTCCATTTAGAGTGGGGGATTGGATCGAAGTGAATGGCCATTGTGGAGAAGTGTCTGATATTGATTGGATAAAATTTCGATTATTAGAGGTAGATATGGAAAATGGTTATACATATACAGGGAAATCTATTACGGTTATGAATAGTGTGTTACTTATTCAACCAATAATTAACCTAAACTTCATGCGTAGGTATGTAATGCACAGCTTTTCCATAGTACGTGAGAATAATGTTAATTTATTCGAACTTAAAACACCGATTATGGAAACGATTGCTGAATTAATAAGCCCGTTTCAAGATGTTGCTTCGCGTTACTCCAATTTAATCAGCAAGCGATTAGAGATTGAAGCCACATCAATTGAACCGTTTATCTATATTCATACAACCGATGTGGCTAACCAAGTGATCTCAATTACTATTTTTTGCCCAACGGAAGAAGCGCATTCATTGGAACAAAAAATAACTGAGCGCTTTATGGCGCTCTGGTATGAAAAATTGAAAGTCGTCTAAAATCAATAGATAGAGCGATGAATTATTCGCTCTGAACGTCCATATTTTCGGCTTCTCCGGCCTGAACCAAACTATAGGCTGTGGAAGGCTCAATCTTATGAATAAGTTTTTCTACAGCAATAATTGCTTCTATAGAGGTACTTTTCTTTCTATAGCTTAGGTATAACGGTCTATCCCAATTTAAGCTATTTTCTACCAACAACAACTGTCCAGAATTTAAAAAAGGTTCAACAACCGATGCTGGTAAATAAGCACTGCCACCTTTTTCTAAAATGAAATCTAACGCGATTCTGCCTGTTGATGTTCTTAGGTAGGGGGCATTTACCTGAGGATGCCTATCAGCATGCTCGGAAGAGAACGCGGTCCCCCAATCCACATAAACGTATCTTTCGGAAAGTGCTTTATCTACATCACAATGAGTTGTTGAAACTAAAACCAAAGTGAGATCAGCGATTCTTTTACACTCTAATTCCTCCGCTTTTAGGGGATCAAACGCGAATGCTATATCTAATGTGCGCTCAATTAATCCTCTGTTGATCTGCTCTCTACTGAGTACTTCAGCATTAAAACCATACCCATGGAATTCATCGGTTACAATACTGAGACAATTCTGCAGGTAGGCATCCCAAATGTTGGGTGTTCCACCAATTGTAAGTTGAAGCGCTTTAGAACTTTCTAACGATAACTCATATTTGGCTTGTTGGAGTGTTTTGACCATGACTTCAGCGTAACCAATTAACCGTTCGCCTGAAGACGTTAATTTAATATTGTTTCTATCTCTGGTGAATAAAACAGTATTAAAGTAACTCTCTAACTGTTTTATTCTTGCACTAACAGCTGCCTGGGTAATATGTAGGTTTTCTGCGGCTCGGCCAAAATGCCTGACACGAGCCAACTCTAGAAATGTATTTAGTACTCTAACGTCCACTATTGATTTCTCTTTAGGTCTTTGTCTATGTCGTTATGATTACTCAAAGTGCAATAATTAGACATAACTTTACACTAAAAAGATAGCACCTAACCCGAGAAATACGAGGAAGCCAACGACATCCGTTACTGTCGTGAGAACCACAGAACCCGCTACAGCAGGATCTATGTTTAACTTTTTGAGCGTGAAAGGAATCAAGGTTCCTGACAAAGCCGCCGCCAGACTGTTTACACAGATTGCACAACAGATGATTAATGAAAGCGCCATTGAGTCAAACACGTAGTAAACAATACTACCGATAGCCGCCCCCATTACCACACCGTTAATGGCCGCAATTTTTACTTCTTTGTTTACAAGTAGCCGTAAGTTGCTTTGGTGTAAGTGATTCAGTGCAATGCCTCGTATAGCAACGGCGAGAGTTTGGCTTCCTGCAATCCCTCCCATGCTGGCAACGACTGGCATAAGAATAGCCAACGCGACGACCTGCTCGACAACGTTTTCAAAAATACCGATGATTGCGGAGGCGGCAAAAGCGGTGACTAAATTTATAACAAGCCATAATGCCCGTAATCTTGTCGCAACTTTTAGAGGGGTAAAAAGGTCTTCTTCACTTTTTACATTCTCAGCGACAACCGCTTGTAAGCTTAATTCTCTCAAGGTGAGAGCAATAGTGGTCATGGACATTATTCCCATGACTTTTCCCTCAGACAAAACGGGAAACCAGTGAGTATTGCCATCAATAGAGAGTTGTTTACTGATCTCTTTAATGTCTTGTGTATCCTCGAGAATAGGTGTGACAACCGCTAAATCTCTTAGTTTTGTCTCATTCTCTTGAGCCAAAAACACCTCTGGTTTAACCGTGCCAACAATCCCTAAAGTATCTCTTACAATAATAAGGCGGATAGGCGTTTCTGTTCTTTTTGATATCTCACTTTTGATCCGTCCAACACTATTTTTAGCGTTAGCGACGAGAAAAAAGGGCTCAACATATCGCCCGACCTTGTCATCTTCATAAGACAATGCTTGTTGAATATAGGCAACCGTTGCTTCACTTTGTGTAAGAAGGTATTCATCAACAAACTCATTTGGTAAGAAATCGGAGAAAGTAATGACATCATTTTCGCTAATGCATGAAAGCCTCTCAACGGCAAGTTCATCAGATAGTGATTGATGGATATGCTTAGCAGTGTCGTACTGTAAGAAGTTTACAATTGTCCAATATCGTTCTGCAGGGATCACTTCTACAATTTGTAGCCGATATTGAATGTTGACCGACTCCAGTATATTGGCAAGGTCAGCGTCCTGATAATCTTTAAGAAAACTTAGGTCAACGGACGATCCCATTGCGCTAATAAACTCAGCCAATAACTCCGGGTTATTCTCTGTAATTTGCAATTGATTAAAGTCGGTCATTTTTAATTTATCCTGATCTTGTGTCTGCAGATTCTTCTATTAATGTAAAGGCTCTGCTGGGATCAACATAAACACGGTCCCCCATACCTTCTCGGCCTAATAGCATTAGATAGCTCATTTCTTTACGGTTGGTTAGTGTTATCTCAATAGGCCAAGAGCGCCCACCAATGGAGAAAAGTGTGCTAATTACAACTCGTTGCTCTGACTCGCCATTCGAAGATTTTATTTTTCGAGAGTCGACGACCGG
This sequence comes from Vibrio sp. DW001, assembly GCF_029016285.1. NCBI lineage: Bacteria > Pseudomonadati > Pseudomonadota > Gammaproteobacteria > Vibrionales > Vibrionaceae > Vibrio > Vibrio sp. DW001. The sequence continues at coordinate 1,276,556 of NZ_CP091976.1, forward strand.
AGCGGATGTTGTTACCGTTTGTTCCATGTTGTAGATATCAGGGTGTAGGTCAAACTCTACATAGAGTTGACCTTTTTTCCTAAATCTACGTATGTTGTCTACATGCATAGAGGATGTTTTAGCACCGGTATCCACACGAACCTCTAAGTCTGAGATCCCTAAGTCTGGCAAACAACATAGTTCGAGGTTTCCAATTATCAGTCTGTCCATTGGCTTTCCTGTTAATCAATGTTTTATCTTACAAAAGTATAGAGTCGTGCATCATTTCAATGTGTTCGGCGACATCATTTTCGTCTTTGCCAAAATAGGCAATATGGAACATGGCGTCACCTTCTTGTACTAAAGGTATATTCTGCTTGCCGATTATGATCCCTGAACGGGTAGACACGGCCTTATGAATTAACTCTCCAAGAGGTGAGTTAATCTCCGCAAGAATTTGTCCCTTTTCTACCTGTTCTCCAAGTTTTACAAATTCATGAACAAACCCACTTCCTGCTGCTCTTATCCAGTCGCTTTTATTGGCGATGTAAGGTTCAATTTTTCGTTTGCTCGGACGTTTTCGAAGGAGTCCGAGCCCCATTAATACTTTTTGGACACCTTTAAACCCGGCTTGAATTGACAGTTCATCAAAACGCAGTGCTTCTCCTGCCTCATACAATAGAATACGCGTTCCTCTGCTCGTGGCAGCCTCTCGAAGAGACCCATCTCTCAATACAGAATTTAGCAACACTGGAACACCAAATGCTTGGGCAAGCTCTAATGTTTTTTCATCACTCAAATCGGCTCTAATTTGTGGCAGGTTTGATCGATGAATTGCGCCTGTATGTATGTCAATTCCGTAATCACAATGCTCTACGACATTTTGCATAAAATCTTGGGCAAGCCTTGCCGCTAAAGACCCTTTCGCTGACCCAGGAAAACACCGATTTAGATCTCTTCTGTCTGGCAGATAGCGACTTTGATTAAGCACGCCGTATACATTGACCATTGGGACGAGAATTAATGTTCCTCGGATTATGTTCAAGTTTGCTTCTATTAGTCTGCGAATGATCTCGATTCCATTTAGTTCATCACCATGTATTGCCGCGCTTACGAATACAGTTGGTCCTTTCTTTACTGCTCTTTGTACATGAACAGGAATGAATAGTTCCGTGTTGGTATATAACTTGGCCACGGGGATATTAATTTGGCACTTCGAGCCGGCTAAAATTTCAGTACCCGCTATCGATAGGCGATTTGCCATCACCCCTTTCCTTTTGTTTTATTTGCATTTGGTTTCGCCGTTTTTTCGATAAAATCAAAAATCATTCCTGCAATATCTTTTCCTGTCGCGGTTTCAATGCCTTCAAGGCCTGGAGATGAATTGACTTCCATAACGACTGGGCCATTGTTTGACTGCAGAATATCAACACCACAGAGGTTGAGGCCCATTGCTTTCGCCGCGTTAACCGCGGTAAGACGTTCTTCTTTTGTTAGGCGTACTAGCTGAGCTGATCCACCGCGGTGCAGATTGGAACGGAATTCGCCTTCACCTGCTTGACGCTTCATCGCAGCAATCACTCGGTTACCAACCACAAAACAACGAATATCGGCACCGCCGGCTTCTTCAATGAATTCTTGAACGAGAATATTCGCTTTTAGTCCCATAAATGCTTCAATAACACTCTCGGCGGCTTTATTTGTCTCAGCTAAAACAACGCCAATACCTTGAGTCCCTTCGAGTAGCTTGATAACAACCGGCGCTCCACCAACATTCTTAATTAGGTCTTGGATCTTATCAGGTTTGCTTGCAAAACCTGTTTTCGGAAGCCCAATACCTTTACGTGATAACAGCTGTAATGACCTCAACTTGTCGCGAGAGCGGCTTATCGCGACAGATTCGTTAATACAAAAAGTACCCATCACCTCAAATTGCCTGACGACAGCAGTACCGTAAAAAGTGATGGATGCGCCAATGCGCGGAATCACTGCGTCATAAGTCGGTAAACTTTCGCCGTGATAGCGAACTTTAGGGTTGCTACTGGTAATATCCATGTAGCAATGCAATGTATCAATTATATCGACTTGGTGGCCTCTAGCTTCGCCCGCTTCCTTTAAACGACGAGTAGAATATAAAGATTCGTTACGAGATAAGATGGCAATACGCATGTTAATTTTCCAACTATTTGGGATTTAATGTGGCGCGAATATAAGGCCAAAAATGAATGGTTGAAAGCAAATAATATCTATCTTTTCGACAAAGAATTTCTATGGTTATATTGCTATTTTTCATACCCATATTTCTTATGCAGGGTAGAATTTATGTTCCATTTTTTCTTATGATATTTAATACAGATTGTACTTCTTTCGCAAAAATTAGTGCGTCGTTGTCTCCCGTCAGCTGTATCAGTACGGTCTCGTTTGAATGGATACATCGGCTGACAATTGACAGCAACAAATCTAAATCAATTGCGTAAGGTGGCTTGATAGTCATTCCTCGAACAATCGCTCTTAAATCTATGTTTAAAGCAATAGAATTATGGTTAAAGAGAAAAATATCGAGTCCTTCGTATATAGATGGTGACGTTGAATAAAAAGTAGTGCTGTTGAGCCATTCAACCCCCATACTTTTCGCTAAATTTAGCTCTGGTGTTGTATGAAAGTCTTCAAATACACCAATACTCAACATATTAATATCAGACTTTTGAGTGAGAACGGAGGCATACCCTTGCATCGGGATAAAGCTTAGTTTATTGACTAAGTCCACTCTGTGGTTGATGTTGATGACACCAATATCGCTAGTATCATAAGCGGCTAGGCATTCAATGAAACTTTCACAACTATTTGAAAAAATAACGGGTAAGATCTTTTGTTCAAGTAAGGCATATATATACTGAGTAAACGCCATGCTTTCGATGATGTTTGAATTTGTGATAGGAAAGTACCCGCCATTTTTTACCGGAAGCGTGTGAGGTAAGTCAGTTTTAGCATACCAATGGTAGGTGTATTCAATGGCTTCTTCTGCTTCCTCAAATAACAAGTCATCTTCTTCGGAAGACTTGAAGCAAGTACCAACAAGTACGATTTGTCTGTTACGGATGTGAGACCTTCTTTTAATAAAGCACTCAACCATATTTTTAAACATTATCTACTCCCATTTAGGATTGATGCTTCATTCATTAGGTCTTGAAGAACTCGTTCAAAACCTGTTCTCGCTCGTTCATTCGGCGCCATAACAGTAATAGCGCCAACTAACGTCTTTTTACGGATAATTGGAACACTAATGCCAATAACACCCGTATTATATTCAGACTTACTTATTGAAAATCCGTCATATTTGGTTTTTTTGATAGATAGTTTCCAATAGGGGTCGTAAGTATCTAGTCCATAATATTTAGCCACTTTTTCTTGTCGTTCTCTAGGCAAGTTTGCGAGTAAAACTTTTGACGAGGCCCCTTTTATTAACGGTTGTGTTTGTCCTACTTCAAATGTGCATCTGAGCGCCTCTTTACTTTCTTTACACACGGTACATAAAGCGTGGTACCCTGCCGGTACCATAAACATACAAGTTTCACCAGTAACGATACTCAATCGTTCTAAAGCATTTCCATACTCTCGATATCCCAATTTTGCTTTTTCATGACTTCTAGCCAAAGCTAAGGACATCGATCCAATGTAAATCTCTTTTGTGTATAGGTTCTCTTCAATGTGGCGCCAGTCTTTTAACAGGGTTATATAGCGATACAAACTACTTAAAGGCATAGTTAAGTCCTCGCTAAGTCTTCTTATACTGACCGCTTTTTCATAGGAAGCTATTTGGTCTAGGATAAGAAATATCTTTTCGTTTGTATTACTCATATTACTCGATGGTAGACTGGTTGGTTGTTTAAGGGATATTCTCATAATTTGAGAACGGGCCGATTATACTTTTTTATATTATTCCTTAAGTTGATATGCGCCAATAAAAATTTCAAATGATTATTTTTATTAAAAAGATAAATATTTTTTATCAATAAATAATGTAAGGATAATTAATTTATTTTATTAACTCGACTTAAAATATTTGTTATATTTATCGTCGCAATTCTGCTATTACTTATCTGTTTAATCACTAACTTAAAAATAGAGCCATGGGACATATAAAGTTACGAATGGGAGAGAAATGCTTCGAAGATGAAGAGATATTCCCTGATGGATTTGCAGAATCAGGTGCGTTTTCTTATGCGGAAGAAGAGTTACTGACATATTGGGGAGAAACAATGTACGCTCTAGAGGTCGGGCATCTCATTCCTGAAAACTCAGAAGAAGAACATTTTGTACAAGTGATTGAAGGCTCCAAATTGGCTCGTTCTTGTCTTGAGAAAGTGTGGCTCAAATACAAAGCATTATCTGGTTTCGATATACATTCATAAAGATATCGTTCTCTGACACATGACGAGAAACCAATTATTCGCTATGCTTATAAACATTCAAAGCGTAATTTCTAGGTAGTTTAATGATTGATTACATTCAAAATAGTTATTTATTGCAACAGGTTTTCATTGGAATATTACTTTTAATCAGCTTTCGGGTTGTAAGAAAGGTTGTCCACAAGTGGCTAGAGAAACTAGCAGACAACAAACAAGTCTCTCTACAAAGAAAACAGTTTGTTATCAAATCATTTAATGTTGCCTCACTAGGGCTATTTGGCGCGATTTTTACAATCTTTTTAGGCATTGGCTTCGGGGATATTTCTCTTTTCTTGTCCTCAGTTTTTGCAGTGTTAGGTGTTGCACTCTTTGCTCAATGGTCTATTTTGAGCAATCTGACCGCGAGCATACTCATTTTTTTCGTATTCCCTTACCGAATAGGAGACATGATTAAAGTTGCTGAAAAAGATGCGGATGTTAGTGGAGAACTCATAGATATCACTATGTTTCATGTGATTATACGACATGAGGATGGCAATATTATTACCTATCCAAATAATTTGATTTTACAAAAAGGGGTTACGAAGATTCTGAACCAATCAGGTCATAGTATTGAGGCAACGGATAAGCATTCGCTCAACAATTAAATAATAGCCAGAGAATAGTATTATTGATTTAAACGCTGAGGAAAGGACTGGATGGCGCTATTTATTAAGGCTTCTTTATTCCGTTATCTAACTCTTTTACTAGGGAAAATTTGGCGCCAGTGGATTTTGCCAAATACATCGCTTTGTCAGCTAAAGAGATAAGTGATGATAGGTCTTCCTTATCTTGTGGGTACACACCAATACCTATGCTTGCGTTAACTGAAACGCTTTCGTTTGCGTTATCAATAGTGACAGGTTGTGATATTACGCTGTGTATTTTTGTACTAATGGCTTCTAATTCGTAGAGGTGATCATAGCCATTGGTGATTTTGAACAATATTAAAAACTCATCACCTCCGACCCTAAAAACATAATCATCTGCTCGCAACATACTATTTAGTCTTGAACCTAATTCACCCAGTAATATGTCGCCAATATGATGACCTAAGGTATCATTTATGGTTTTGAACTTGTCCAAATCAAAGTAGACAACACCGATAGAATTCGATGACCATTTGGAAAAATAGTTATTTTCCAACAAGTGTTGTAGAGATCTTTTATTGGCTAAACCAGTGATAGCATCGGTATTTGCACTATTTTTGAGTTCGTTAATTTCACTTTCAACATCGGAATAATCTTGTATCGTCGCGATGCCGTGAAGCTCATTACTGATCTCAATATAGGCAATTGATATCTTGGCGTGAAACTGTTTTCCTTCAAAATTGATACAGGGCAAGAGAGCTCTAGAACGCATAGCTTTAGCAGGTGATTTTTTATGAATGTAGTGCTTAACTTTATGCTTATGATTTTCTACAGAGGACGCAGGTATTAGGTCATCAAGGCGCATAGACGTTAGTTCTGCTTGAGAATAACCAAATAGTGCAGAGCAGGCTGAATTCGCATAGACAATTTCAGAGGCATCATTGGCGATGAGAATAGCATCACCAAGGAACTCCAAAAAAGATCCAACTTCTGATAATTCTCTCATAATTATTCACCAAACCAATAGAACTGACATATTTAATTAAAATGGGATTTATATCAACCTTAGTCACTATTTATCCGATAATAATGTCAATAACTATGATCTCACTGTTTTAATGGGGATAAAAATAACTTTTTTTGTAAACAACGCATACTGAACTGAAGCTAGCAAGGACGAAAGGTATAAAAACTCAGATGACACGAATAAGCTCTGTTAAATATAACGCCAATGTGTTCTTAGGTTAACCGTTTGCGAACCACCTCAAACAATGGTACTGTCGTGACAAAATTTGCCTGTGTCACGGATTAGTTTCAAATGCTAGCGTTAGAAAAAGATTCAGATACAATCACTCATCAAGCTAACGCATTAACTTCTGCAGCATACAATTCTTACCCGTGACGAAAAACGCCTTTTTACCTAACATCTAATAACGTAATAAATAAACGTATTCGATGTTATGAGTTAGTCCAATATTTTGTTGAAATAAATCACACCGAGTATTTATAAATATTCACATGTGACAGTAGTTATAGTAGCCAAAATATTTGCAAGGTAACTGCTTCTCTAGCATAAAAATAGCTATTTTTTGCGTACCAAAAAAGAACGAAGAAAAATGGTGTTGCATACTCATTTCATTCGATCGTTTATGGAAGAAATAAATCAACTCTAGTCGTTAAGCGGTAGAGTTTTACGAGTCATTGTGACAGACAACGGTGATCAATAACCGGTCACGTGTGAAGTGGGTTGCATCGATGAATAAATAATTTTTGCCGCCGCTTATTAAAACCTGTAAGGGCGAAAATAAAAGTGTAAATAAGTAAGACGATATAATATGAATAAGTAGCAGACAACAATCGTTCTAATCGTATAGCAGTAGCAGAGATAATGTTGAAATATTAAATCTGTAAAGAGAAGGTTATTAAATAACGTCTCTCATACTGAAATAGTAAATGGATAAATATTTTAAATAATATATGAAAGGACAATAAATAAATGCTTTTTAAAAAATTAGTATATGGAAGTTTATTAGTTACATGCCTAGTCTCCACTGTTGCATATGCAGAAACACTGAAAACTCCGCATCAACTTGAGTGGAGAGGACAAGAATCTCTTGATCCTATTTCTTCAACCCGCTTTTATTATGCAGTTCAAATGTTATATAGCCGTCTAGTTAGGCAAGATACACTGGGAGCGCCTTCGCCTGAATTAGCAACAAAATGGACGTCCAATGAAACGGCAACTGAATGGGTGTTTGATTTACGCAAAAATGTAAAATTTCATAACGGTAAAGCATTCACTTCAGCCGATGTTGTGGCGACAATGAATAGAATTCTTGATGTTAAACGAGATGCTCCCGCCAGAGCTGTACTCTCTATTATTAAAGAAGTAAAACCTTTAAATGATCACAGCGTTCAGTTTACGCTGAACAAAGCACATTCTGATTTTCCTATTTTATTAATGGATTACCGAGTAAAAATATTACCTGAGAATGTTGATCAAGATAAGTCCCTTGTTGGCATTGGAACCGGGCCGTTTAAACTTGAAACGCTTAATGTTGAGGGCACGACAAGTCTGATTGCCAATGACGAATACTGGGAAGGCAAACCAAAACTTGACGGTATTGATTTGATCGCAATTGCAGATGACTCGGCTAGAGTACAAGCGCTTTTAGCTCGACAAATTGACTGGATTGGTTGGTCAGGAGTGACATCTCAACAACTGCCTTTATTCCAAAGCAATACAATGTTTAAAATTGATTCGATCTCTACCGGTGATTGGCGTGGAATTATATTTAAAAATGACGTAGCGCCGTTTACTGACCCTAAAGTGCGTAAAGCACTGCGAATCGTGACGGATAGAGAAGAGATGGCTAGATTGGTCGTTGGTGAAAGCGGTGGAGCAACCACTTGTGATACCCCTGTTTGGAAAGGCGATCAGTATCGAATGGATATCGAGTGTAAACAAGATATTGAAGGAGCTAAAAAACTATTAGCCGAAGCTGGTTTTCCTGACGGCATTGATATCGATCTATACACAAGTAACACGGACACCTACTTTCGACCTTTAGTTGAAATCTATCAACGACAAGCTGCAAAAGCCAACATTCGCGTTAATATCAAAATGACCCCGTCGGATAGTTATTGGAATGATGTTTGGATGAAAAAATCCGCATTCACCACGCTTTGGGGACAACGTCCAGCAGATCAAGTCTTAAATGAAGTGTATCGCAGCACAGCACAATGGAATGAATCTACTTGGAATAACCCTGAATTTGACCAGTTATTAGATAAAGCTCGTCTGACTTTAGACGCAACATCTCGTAAAGACCTTTACATTGACGCACAAAAAATGTTGTGGGAACAAGGCGGTAGTTTAATCCCATTCCATCTGCGTAATCACAGAGTCATGATGAAAAATATTAGTATTCCGGCTGTAGAAGATTTTTCAATCCGCTGGAATCTTGTTACTAAAGGATAACGTTAAAAATAAAGTTATAAAAACTGTTTGGCTTTAATGGAATGAAAGTAGGGTGAAAATGCTACTTTTATTCTTTTATTAGTTAGAAGTTGCAGCACACATATTGGTTATGCTCTCACCCCTTTTTATAATAAGGACTTTCATGTTTTCCATGGTTTATAAGCGCCTCTTCACTGCAATGTTTTCTCTTCTTATTGTTGCTGTCTTGGTTTTTTTTGTTACTGAGTTATTACCCGGTGATTTTTGTACTAGTTATTTAGGGCAAAATGCAACTGGAAATCGATTAGAACAATGTCGTATAGACAATAATTTAGACTCCCCTTTAATTGAACGTTTTGCACTGTGGTCTGAAAATGTTGTTCATGGCGATTTAGGGACATCACTTAAGCGTCAAAGGCCGGTCAGTGACGTACTTATACCTCGACTAGAAAATACGCTGATATTAGGTGGCATTGCCGCTTCCATTGGGATCCCGATAGCGATTCTTCTTGGGTGTATTGCTGGGCTTAAAGCCAACAAAAAATCAGATCACTTTATATCGATAGCGTCTCTTTTCACCATGACGGTTCCTGAATTTGTAACGGCCACCTTATTGACCCTAGTGTTTAGTATTTGGTTGCCATGGTTTCCGGCGGTGGCTTTAATCGGAGAAAATGCGTCGTTTTCTGAATTGCTGCCTAACTTAGTTTTGCCAGCTGTGACACTGTCTATGGTCATGGTTGCACACATATTACGCATGGTTCGTTCATGTATGATTACTGTGATGAATTCAAGTTACATCAAAATGTCTCGTCTAAAAGGCATCCCTTATTGGCATATCGTTTTTTATCATGCTCTTCCTAATGCGCTTCTTCCTGCTATTAACATTATTGCACTCACTATCGCTTGGCTGCTTGGTGGTGTCGTTATCATTGAGCAGGTATTCAATTACCCTGGTATTGGCAGCCTCATGATCTCTGCTATTTATGATAGAGATTTGCCTGTCGTTCAAGGTATCGCCATTGTTTTAGCAATTATCTATATTTTGGTTAACCTGTGCGCAGATCTTCTTACCTGCATTCTTAATCCTAAACTTCGCACACAACAAGGATATTAAAATGAGTAAGATTAATTTGCTAACGGAGTATCTTAGGCAACTTGGCTCGACCCTCTCAGCGAAAATTGGTTTGATATTATTTATTGCCCATATTCTACTTGCCTGTTTTGCTACCTATATCATTCCTTATGACTTTGGCCAAACTGACAGCTTTAACATACTTAAAGGCCCAAGTATGGAGCACTGGTTAGGAACTGACCAACTAGGAAGAGATACTTTAAGTCGTACCATTATGGGCGGAAGAGCCGCTCTGTTCATCACATTTGCAGGTAGTTTTATCGCTATTGCGTGGGGGAGTTGTCTAGGGATATTTACCGGATTCATCGGCGGGCGTTTTGACGAATTAATGATGCGTTTTATTGATGCTTTATTATCAATCCCTTGGATCCTATTTCTTCTTCTGATCATCAGTGTTCTGGGACAAAGTGACACGACATTAATTCTGACGTTAGGTTTTTTCTATGGCATTGCAGTCATCAGAGTCGTCAGAGGTGCCACACTTGACGTTATTACCCATGACTATATTTTAGCTGCACGACTGCGTGGTGAGAAAACAAGCAGTATCGTAAGGTATGAAATATTACCCAATATCATGAATGTAATATTGGTTGATGGTGCCATGCGCTGGTCTTGGATGTTACTTATTTTTAGTTCGTTATCGTTCTTAGGTTTTGGCGTTAATCCTCCAACACCTGATTGGGGTTTGATGATAGCGGATACTCGAGGGTTCATGTCTGTCGCGCCTTGGGCAACGATTGCGCCGTTAATCGCGTTAAGCTCACTTATTTTTTCCATCAATATTACTTCAGACGCCTTATCAAAAGTGGCTGGTTTAAATCGTGATAACAACTCGCCAGTATAAGGACAAAAGATGAATCGAATAATTGAAGTTTCAAATTTAAATTTGGGATACGAAACTAAAGCGGGCGATTTCTGTCACATTCTAAATAATGTCAATCTCCAAGTTAACCCAAAAGATATCATCGGGCTTGTGGGAGAATCTGGTTCAGGAAAAAGTACGTTGGCCCTGTCTCTAATGGGGTACATAAACGACGACTGTATGGTCAAATCTGGACATATCCATTTTAATGAAAAAGATATCCTGCAACTATCAACAATAGAATTGGCGGAAATTCGGGGTAGCCAAATAGCACTCATTCCTCAAAATGCGGGTCAGGCATTAACTCCCACAATGAAAGTTGGCCGCCAGATACAAGAAGTTCTGCAGTTTCACAGTGATATCGAGAGCGAACACTACAAATCTAGAGTCATTGAGTTATTAAATGATGTAAAATTACCGAATCCAGAAGATATTTTTTATCGCTATCCACATCAACTTTCTGGAGGCCAGCAACAAAGAGTCGCTATAGCGATGGCTCTAGCGGTTAAACCAAAACTCCTTGTTCTCGATGAACCGACTACTGGCCTTGATGCCACAACGCAAGTACATATTCTTGATCTACTAAAGGCATTAATAAACAAGCATAAAGTGTCTATGGTTCTTGTTAGTCATGACTTTGGTGCGGTTTCTCGACTTTGCAATAAAGTATGTGTTATGTATCAGGGCGAAATAGTCGAGCAAGGTGATATTAGGAAAGTATTGCTGAACCCTCAGCATATATACACTCAAACGTTGCTAAAAGCGGTGCCTTCTATTAGCAATACACAAGATACAAGCGAGCCAATCATAGCTGAAAATGAGCCGGTAAAAGAAACCAGTATTGATTTGAAGCAGCTAAAAATATCCTATCATCGTAAAACGATGTGGGAGTCAATAATGAGAAAGCCAGAGCCTGAAGCGACGGTAGAAGACATTACTTTAACGTTGAATAAAGGGGAAACGCTAGCCTTAATTGGTGAGTCTGGCAGTGGAAAATCAACCATTCTCAAAACCATCGCAGGACTAAATCAAGCCAATGCTGGGGAAATAGTGTTCCATGGAAAACCATTGAATGTTTTAGAAAAACGGACCAAAGAACAAAAAAAACAGATCCAGATGATATTTCAGAATCCGGATGCTTCATTAAACCCGAAGCAAACCGTCCTGCAGATTTTATCTAAACCACTGCAACTCTATTTTGGTATGAATAGCCTCCAATGTCATGAGAGAGCAAAAGAGTTGTTAGAACAAGTACACCTTAACCCAGACTATCTGTATAGAAACTCGACGAAACTTTCTGGTGGTGAGAAACAACGGGTAGCAATAGCTCGAGCGTTTGCATCGGAGCCGGAGTTGTTGCTTTGTGATGAGATAACCTCAGCCCTAGATGTCACGGTTCAAGACACAGTACTAAAGCTACTAAAAGAGCTTCAACTGAAGTTTAATACGAGTTACATCTTTATCACTCATGACTTGGCTATTGTAGAATCTATTGCCGATCAAATTGCCATACTGAATAAAGGTCGAATTTGTGAAGTGGGTTCAACAAGATCTGTATTTGCAGCTCCTAATCATCCATACACCAAAACCTTATTAAATTCAGTTCTAAAACCGGAACCAGAACCAGAATTGTCTTCAGAACCGGCTTAGTTAAGGTTTACCTTACTCGCCGCTAATTAATTGAGGTCTAATTAAAACCGATCCCATTAATTAACGGCTCAGACGAAGTCTGTTCGATGGCACTTGAAAATAGGCAGGGATCTTTGTTTCAACGAACGTAATTTCTATGTGTACACGGATGTCTGAAAGGTGTGTCGAGCGGAACAAAGGTTTATCGTTATCTATCAAACGATTCAAAATGGGTGCCCTAAATGATCTATTCCATTGAAGCATCGCAGGCTAATAAGTACTCTGCTGTCCCTTCGTCAATCATCAAGTCGGACACGTAACCGCCTAAAATAGCGCCTAGCGTTGCCGCATAATTACGTTGACCACCTGCAACAAAAATTCGGCTACGAATTTGTCGCAATTGCGCGAGATTTATACCTAAAACTCTTAGGTCAACCTCGGCAACAACAGGTTGTCCGTATCTATCATAAAAACGACCACAGATAACACCGACTGCGCCCATTTCACGGTATGTTTGCATTTCTTTTTTAGAGATAACACCCACTCGAATTAACGGATTTTCTTCCGAAACGTTACCGACAACAAATAGTGCTTTATTGCATTTCGTCAAGGCTTCAAAGTTGGAGCGAATAATTGGTTCGGCTTGCAGTTCTACGGCCAAACGGGAACTGGATACAACCGCGGGAACGTGCAAACTGATGACTTTTCCTGAAAGTTTGTTGGCAATCTGAGAAGACGATTCAATCGTAGTAAAATCGGGTTGAGAGGGCATAGAGCCTAACATTTGCAACACCGTGACATTCTTACATTGCCTAGGTGTCATCACATTTCCCATTTGATGTATTGTTCTTCCCCATGCTATTCCGAGAATGTCGTTATCTTCAATAGTCTGGTTTAGGTACATACCGCCTGCTTTAGCCAGCCGTTCACGCATCAATTTGGAGTCTTCACGTTGTGTCGCCTGTTCACCATCTGGCACGATAACTACGCTATCTAATTGGAATTTTTCTTTGATTTTCAAGGCGTGCTCTATGGAAGAAAATGCCTTTAAGTCGAGATCAAACTGCACCAACCCTTTTTCACGCGCTGTCTGTAAGTATTTGACAACCGTGACACGCGAAACACCCATCAACTTGGCAACGTCGGTTTGACTTAGTCCTTCTTGATAATAAAGCCACGTCGCATGGAGAACGGGATCACTATTAAATGCGCTGATATTGTTTAATTCTGAACTTGTCATCAGCTATACCTCTTCTCATTTTAGACATCGACACGCGACCGGACTTTTATCAGTGAGTAATTTATCATTTTAGAAACAAGTTAACCACTTGATGTAATAACGACTCTAATATACATTTGAATTACTGTAAATACAAAGGTAAAGAAAATGCTTAAACATATTCATCCACTTTTTAGTGCAGATCTACTCTATAGCTTACAATCGATGGGACACGGAGATACGTTGGCGATTGTTGATGCCAATTTCCCCGCGACATCGAATAGTCAGTTTAAACACATTTCAATGTTAGGGATCGATTGTTCACAGATGTTAGAAGCCATCTTGAAACATGTTCCACTCGATGCTTTTATTCCCGCACCTGTCCGTATTATGGCGCAAGATAATAGTGAACAACTTACTGATGCAGCTCAAGATTTTATAAAAACAGTCGAACGGTCTGAAGAATCAGAACATAATCATCTTTTTCTTGAACGAAACGAATTTTATAAAAAAAGCAAGGAATGCCAGTTGATTATATCCACCAATGATCTACGACCTTATGCCTGTGTCATTTTACAAAAAGGCGCAATATTTGACTAGGTTCAAAAAAATGACCAATTAACGCTCTATTTATTGGTCATTTTTTAAACTGCTAGTCTTGTCACAGTTTACTTTACAATTGATGCGTTAGGATTACTTTTGTTAAATCCATTCACGGATAAATGGAGTGCTCCATGTCAAATGTAGTCAATGCAATTGAAATTAGAGCGATTAAAAAGAAGTTTGGTAGTAATACCGTCTTACATGATGTGAGCTTTAATATAGACGGAGGAAAAATACTGGCGTTGTTGGGCGCGAACGGCGCCGGAAAGTCTACGTTGGTTAAGATCTTAAGTGGCGTTTATCACGCGGACGAAGGGACGGTAATCATTAATGGTGAAACCGTTGATATCAGTAATCCTCAAAGTGCGAGAGATGCTGGCATTATTACGGTACATCAAATTATCAATGACGGTGTTGTTCAAGATCTTTCTATAGCGGAAAACTTACTTTTAGACAAACTTTGCGACGGACGATTTTCAACATTCATCTCTAAGAAAGAGCTTCATAAACAGGCCAAACCATTAGCAGAGAAGATCGGGTTAGATGTCGCTCTCGATACGCAGGTTTCAGAGTTATCTCAGGCAGACCGGCAGCTTGTTGCAATTGCGCGGGCTATTTCCGATAAACCCAAATTACTGATCTTGGATGAGCCGACATCGAGTTTGTCAGAAACTGAGGCCGTCAAACTATTTGAAGCGGTCAAAACAATGCGAGAGCAAGGCGTCGCGATTGTGTATATCTCGCATAGAATGTCTGATATCCGTTTGCTTGCCGACCAAATCGCCGCGTTGCGGGAAGGGAAAATTGTTGGTTGGTTTGAACCACCACTTGATTATGACGGCGCTGTGGATTCTATGCTTGGTCATGCCGTTGGAGAGGTTCGCCATTCCTACGTGGCAGGTGACAAAGCGATGCTCGATCTCGAGGGGGTACAACTCGACGCAAAATCGCTTCCTTTTAACCTGCATTTTAAAACAGGTGAAATTGTCGTACTGACAGGGTTGCTTTCTTCTGGCTGTGCATCCGTCGTTGAAGGTGTTTTCGGAATGAATTCGTTTGTCAGCGGCCAACTGAAGTTAGAAAAGAAACCATGGTTACCTATCGGTCCTCATCATGCAATTGATAGCGGTGTTTACATGGTGCAAGAAGATAGGGGGAACAACGCGCTCGTTCCTGATTTTTCTATCGAACAGAATGTGAGTTTGCCATTTCTAAAATCGTTCTCCAGATTCGGGTTTATAAGCCGAAAAGCTGAAAAGCAACAAGTGAGTAAAGCGATTGAAACGACCAAAGTAAAATACACAGATCAAGAAGAGCTGATATTGACGCTGTCAGGCGGAAACCAACAGAAGGCGATGGTCGCTCGATGGATGTTGAATGACTGCAAAGTACTTTTATTAAATGAACCGTTTCAAGGTGTCGACATCTCTTCTCGACGCCAAATTGGTCAGCTCTTGCGTTCTACTGCGAAAGACCGAACCACTATTGCTGTATGTACCGATGTTGAAGAAGCACTAGAAATTGCGGACCGAATCATCGTGTTTAATCACAACAATATGGTTGGTGAACATCTTATTCATGAGATCCACATGCCAAGCCTCATCAACCAGATCGCCGCTGCGCCTGAACCGTATGATGAATCCCCACACTCAACAGAGGACATTACCAATGAAAGATATGCGTGAATTCGCGATTAAATATGGTCTTTTGATTTTGCTTGCTCTAATGCTCGTTATTTTCACACTGGCAGAACCTGCATTTCTCAGCACCATCAATATGATGATCATCCTGCAATCGGTATCGATCGTAGCGATTCTTGCGTTGGGTGTTACCGCAACGTTGGCTGTTGATGGTTTTGACCTTTCTATTGGTTCAACGGCGGCCTTCTCTATGATGACCGCGAGCTATGTCATGGTGGTATTTGATGGTGGAACCACAATGGCGATACTTGCGGCCATTGGCGTGGGTGTCGTGGTTGGTTTAATTAATGGCTTTATGACGGTACAGATGAAGGTTCCGGACCTACTCACAACGTTAGGTATGATGTTTTTGTTACTTGGGTTGCAACTTATTCCTACTCAAGGACGCTCTATTTCTGCGGGCATGAGTCTGGGCGATGGCGAAACGGCGACAGGCTCTTTTTCTGAAAGTTTCTTGTTTCTAGGTCGAGCGAGAATTTTCGATATTATTCCTGTTCCTGTCATCATTATGTTGATACTTGCCGTCATCACTTATCTCTTTTTAGAAAGAACGCGC
Source organism: Vibrio sp. DW001 (assembly GCF_029016285.1). Lineage (NCBI taxonomy): Bacteria > Pseudomonadati > Pseudomonadota > Gammaproteobacteria > Vibrionales > Vibrionaceae > Vibrio > Vibrio sp. DW001. The sequence goes on from NZ_CP091976.1 coordinate 1,292,737, forward strand.
CATGGCCGTGTGATGTATGCCATTGGCTCTAATGAACAAGCAGCAAAACTTGCTGGAGCACGAGTAAAACTCTATCGCTATGTTGCTTACGTTATATCCGGTGTTTTCGCTTCCATCGGTGGCATTTTATTGGCTGCTCGTATCGGACGTGGTGATGTCAGTTCCGGAAATTCGCTGTTAATGGATGGCGTTGCTGGTGCGCTTATCGGCTTTGCAGTGTTAGGAGCTGCAAGACCTAATGCGCAGGGTTCAGCTATTGGTGCGCTTTTCGTTGGTGTACTGCTTAATGGCTTAACCATGATGAATACTCCCTATTACACACAAGACTTTATAAAAGGCTTAGTTTTGGTAGCAGCATTAATGTTTACCTTTGGCCTATCCAACAAACGTGCATAAAAATAAGGAAATTATAATGAAAACCCTACAAAAAATTGCTTTGGCTGCCTCTATTATGGGGGCATTGGGTACCACGGCTGTTAATGCAGAACCGACATCTCCTTTTGAAGGAAAAGAGATGAAGATTGCTCATGTTCGTTATCTATCTCAGGGTGATTTTCCAGAACTTTATCTAAAAGGCGTAAAACGTCAAGCGCAAGCATTAGGTCTTAAGGTTGATGTTTATGATGCAAGACAAGATGCGGCTTTACAACGTAACCAATTAGAACAGGCCATCATGAAGGGTTACGACGGTATTGTGTTACAACATGGTTTTACTGATTCAATAAAAGATCTTGCCGATTTGGCCGTACAAAATGGCATTAAAGTTGTGGCATTTGATGTCAATGTAAACAACCCAGAGATTCCTCAAATTAATCAGGATGACCATCTAATTGCTCGTCTTTCATTAGAGCAAGCAGTGCAAGACAACGGACAAGATTGGAAAGCCGCGTACGTTTATGTTCCTGGTATACCACCACTTGACCGCAGAGATGAGGTATTTACAGAGTTTAAAGAAAAATATCCAAACATCGTTGAAGTTGCTCGTTTTGGTACGATGAACAACCCTATCCCTAACCAAGTTGCTGACCAAGCAGCGGCGGTATTTAGAGCCAATCCAGATATCACGGTTGCTTTCTCACCTTATGATGAATTTGCAAAAGGGATAAAAATAGCGGTTGATGAAGGCGGTCTGTCAGACAAGATAAAAATCTACAGTGCTGATATTTCTAACTCAGATATTCAAGCGATGAGAGAAAAAGACAGCGCATGGGTAGCCACTGTTGCGACGAATCCATCGATAATGGGTGAAGTAAGCGTACGTGCCTTAGCCATGTTAATGAAGGGCGAATCGGTAGAAAAACAGGTTACTGTACCGCCAGTATTAATCACTCAAAAGATGTTGAACGAACAAAATATCAAAAATATGGATGACCTAGTTAGCAAGATCCCATCATTCTCGAAGTCTACTGTACTGGTTCCAGATTGGATGCCAATGCCAAACTAATCAATGCAACAAGCTAACGCGTTATAAAAACGGTTGATAAGTGGTGAGACATTCACCGCTTTGAAACCAACAATTTTAAAGGATGGTCGCTATGTCGAATATCGTACCAGAAGGGTATGTACCGCAAAACTGTGAGTCATTACCGTTCTATTTAGAAAAAAAACTACCTGAAACTATTCAGTTAGGTGGGCTACCAAACGAATGGACAGTTAAAGAAGTGGGTGACGGTAATCTTAATCTCGTCTTTATTGTTGAAGGGTTAGAGCAATCAATTATTGTAAAACAAGCATTGCCATACGTACGCGCGGCGGGAGAAAGTTGGCAGCTATCTTTAACTCGAGCATTCTTTGAATATAACGTGCTCGAAATTGAAGCTCGCTTCGCGAGCCATGATCTTGTCCCCGAAGTGTATTTTTATGACCCTAATATGGCCGTGTTCGCGATGGAATATCTTACACCGCACGTCATATTACGAAAGGAACTCATCGCTGGAAAACGATTCCCAAGTCTCGCTGAAAACGTAGGTTTATTTTTGGCCAAAACACTGTTTTACACTTCTGACTTAGGGATGAATGCGAAGAACAAAAAAGAATTAGTGTCTCAGTTTTCGCTCAACCATGAGCTATGTAAAATCACGGAAGATCTGATCTTCACCGAACCTTATTATGACGCAGAACGCAATAACTGGACCTCACCACAACTCGATGAAGATGTTAAGCGAGTTTGGAAGGATCAAGAGATGATCCAGGTTGCAATGCGTTATAAATATAAATTCATGACTGAATCTCAAGCCTTGTTACACGGTGATCTTCATTCTGGTTCAATTATGGTCACAGATACAGACGTGAAAGTGATTGACCCTGAGTTTGGCTTTATGGGGCCGATGGCCTTTGATATTGGTAACTATATGGGCAACCTATTCATGGCATATTTTGCTAGGCCTGCTTGGGAATCCAATCCAGTAAAATGTGAAGAATATCAGCAGTGGTTAATTCAACAAATGGATATTACGTGGGACGTCTTTGTTGCTCACTTTAAACAACTGTGGAATAACCAAATAGAGGGTGAAGCTTACCCCGTAGCGCTATATCAAAGTGGTTTAGGGCAACAGGCTTTAGATACAGTTCAAAACGAATTTTTGGCTACTTTGTTGGAAGACACATTCGTGAACGCAGGTATGGAAATAAACCGCCGTATCATCGGTTTTGCTGGTGTAGCGGACTTTAAGGAGTTGCCTGATCCAGAGCAACGAGCTTGCTGTGAACGTCAGGCGTTGAAGCTCGCGAGAGAACTCATGTTAAATGCGAAAAATTATCAAAATTTTGCATCTATTAAATCCTACGCAGAACAGTGTTAAGAGGTCACTATGAAGATTAATGGTCAACATTATCGAACTGTCTGGATGGCAGAAGATGGTCGAACAGTTGAAATACTCGATCAAACTAAACTTCCATTTGAATTAGAAACCATTCAATTGACGTCGATGAAGCTTGCTGCCACGGCAATTAGAGAAATGTGGGTTCGTGGTGCGCCTCTGATTGGTGCTGTAGCCGCTTACGGTATGGCTCTGGGTATGAAGGAAGACCCAAGTGATGAAAATTTAACGGCCTGTTATGATGTGCTCATTGACACTCGACCCACGGCGATCAACTTAAAATGGGCGCTGGACAGGGTTAACAGACATCTTTCCAAAATTGCGTCGACCGAGCGTGAGCAGGCTGCCTATAAACTCGCGGCAGAAATTGCAGATGAAGATGTTCAATTGTGTGAGCAAATTGGCGAGCACGGTTTGGCGATCATTAAAAAAATTGCCGCGAATAAACCCGCTGGATCGGTCGTTAATGTCTTGACGCATTGTAATGCAGGATGGTTAGCGACTGTTGACTGGGGAACGGCCATTTCACCCATCTATAAAGCACATGAAGCGGGTATCAACATTCATGTATGGGTCGACGAAACACGCCCTCGAAATCAAGGGTTACTCACGGCTTTTGAATTAGGTTCTCATGGTGTGCCACATACGTTGATTGCCGATAATGCTGGTGGTCATTTGATGCAGCATGGAGAAGTCGATTTGTGCATTGTCGGTACGGATCGTACGACAGCAAATGGTGATGTGTGTAATAAAATTGGTACCTATTTAAAAGCGCTTGCTGCGTTTGATAATGATGTGCCTTTTTATGTCGCTTTACCTTCACCAACGATCGATTTTACCGTGTTTGATGGCGTTAATGAAATTCCGATTGAACAGCGCTCAGGAGAAGAACAATCTCATGTGTACGGCGTCGATTCAGACGGTCAGTGTCGCTGGGTTAATACAGCGCCTAAGGGAACGCAATGTGGGAATTATGCGTTTGATGTGACACCAGCACGTTACGTAACGGGTTTAATTACCGAGCGTGGTGTTTGTGAAGCAAGCGAGGAGGCACTCTCAGAACTATTTGCTGACCTTAAACAACCTACTTATGTCTAGTTTTTCTTGGGGCATTCTTGCCCCTTTTAAGGAAATGTTATGAACCGTGAAACGCTATCGCAGCAAATTATAGATACGTGTTTAGAAATGACGGCACTGGGATTGAACCAGGGTACATCAGGGAATGTCAGTGCCCGTTATAAAAAAGGCATGTTAATTACACCAAGTGGTATCCCATATAACAAGCTAACGCCTAGCATGATTGTGTATGTTGATAATGAAGGTAAAGCGGAAGCGGATAAGGTACCGTCGAGTGAATGGCATTTTCATCTTTCTTGTTTTAAAGCCAAACCCGAGCTGAATGCCGTGGTGCATAATCACGCGGTCAATGCAACGGCGGTTTCGATATTAAACCGTGCCATACCAGCAATACATTACATGGTGGCTGTGACAGGGACAGATCATGTTCCGTGCATACCGTATTCAACCTTCGGTACTCAAGAGTTAGCCGATAATGTGGCCTTAGGAATCCAAGAGAGCAAAGCGTTTTTGATGCAGCATCACGGCATGTTAGCCATGGAAGTTAATTTAGAAAAAGCGTTGTGGTTGGCAAATGAAGTCGAGGTGTTAGCGAAGCTGTATCTGCACATTCTTTCTATTCAGCCGGATGTCCCCGAATTATCGACTGAAGAAATGAAAATAGTGTTAGATAAATTTAAAACGTATGGTTTGAAGAGCGAGTAAAATAAATAGTAGCGATAGCTCCTCTACAAATTTTATTCTCTTATTGACACGTTACATCAACGATAAAAGGGTTTTTAGGGAATAATAAATTTCATTTAGGGTACTGACAACTAAACAACAATCACATAAGTTGACAGTACCCTCACTAAGAACAAATCGTTCTTGAGTCCTATTTCTAGAACAACCTTATTGGTCGCCACTCAGATCTGACTTGTAAACCGATTACATTGATAGGCTACTTTTGAAAAGATAACCCTAACGATGCAAGCTGTTGTGCTTTACCTTTAATATTACGAGTAAGCCCAGCCACTTCGTTCACCTCTTTTAAGTTGCACTGCGAAGAGTCTCGGATCGCCGCGACGTTTTGGCTTATATCATTTGCGACGACAGATTGCTGTTCGGTGGCCGTGGATATTTGGGTTGCCGCATCTTCTATATGCTGCATTACACTCGATAGTACGCCAATTTTGCTTTGTGTATTGGACGTGTATTCGATGCAAACTTGAGCAGCACTTTGACCTTGTTTCATGGTTTCAGAAAGTTCGGCAACAGAACTCATCACGCTCCCCATTGAATCCTGAATATTTTCAGTTGCTTTTTGAGTGCGTTGGCTTAGTGTTCTTACTTCGTCGGCCACGACAGCAAATCCCCGTCCATATTGTCCGGCACGAGCAGATTCTATTGCAGCATTCAGCGCAAGCAGATTCGTTTGCTCAGCGATGCTCTGAATTTCTGACATGATGGCGGCAATACTGGTTAGTTTCTTGGACAAATTTTCAGCAGACTCGAATGACGTTTCTACCTCGTCGACAAGCGCAGATACCTGATTTTGAGTTTTTTTGCTCCAAGTGTCCGCCTCTTGGCAGGTGTTGTTTGCTGAAAGGACTTGATCCAGCGTGGTGGCACTATTGCGAGCAACTTCTTCTATTGTCGCGACCATCTGTTCAACAGCGGACGCAACATTCTCTATTTCGAGTGTTTCTTTTTCGATATTGATATGCGTACTTTCAGAGGCGTTCTCCAAGGAATGTACCTGTTTTAGTAAACTGCTGCTGCTATCCTGCGTTCGACCTATGATCGTTTGAACTCGACCTTGCTGCATTTTGAGATGGTACTCTGCGTAGTTGGTTTGGTCATCACAGAAGACGAGACGAGAGATACTGTCATAATCGCGTTTTAGCTCATCGTAGAACTTCTGACGAACAAATAACTCATGGTAAAGAACCGTTATGGTCGCAAACGGTATGATTAGCGTAGCCAGAGGGCTGACATAAAATCCGGCAATTACGGCCCCCAATGTGACAAAAAATAACGAGATTATCCTTTGTCTGGTGGTAAGACGAATATTGGATGTAAGGTGCTTACCCTTGTCAGCCACGGTATATAGCTTTATGGCGCGACGCTTTACTTCAGGTGAAAGCTTTCGACGAACCGACTGATACCCAATGAGTTTATTCTCTTCAAAAATAGGCGTGACAAAAGCATCAACCCAGTAATATCGTCCATCTTTACAGATGTTTTTTACGGCCCCTCTCCAAGCTTGACCATTCTTTAGATGGCCCCATAGATCCTTAAACGCAGCCTTGGGCATGTCAGGGTGACGTATCATATTGTGATTTTTATTGAGAAGCTCACTTATGTCATATCCGGATACTCTACAAAAATCATTATTTGCATATGTAATGACGCCTTCTTTATCAGTGGTTGAGACGAGTTCTTCGTTTTCGGAGATTTCTATTTCTTCTTCTATTCTATTTTTTTCTGTTTTATTCATGATGTTTAAGCCTGACGTTATATTTATAATTTTAGTTTTAATGCAACTGAAGTTACATCTACAGTAAACATAGACAACATTACGCATATTTGCTAAATGCGAAGACAGAAAGGTGAACACTTCATTCATGTTGCATTCATCTTTTATGAGCTATATTGACAAACAGGATAGGAGAGGTAAATATGAAAAAAGTATTCGTAACAGCGTTAGTATTAATGGCTGGCTTTATTGCTCTACTCAGTAGCTTAATCCTTGTTGTCCCGTTAACCGTGGCCGCGTTAATTGCAGGTAAGCAGATCGAAAAGAAATTGAAAAACCAAGGTTTCAATCCGACGTCAGAAAGGATTATAGAAGGCGAATATGAAGAGAAACTGTCCAAATAAACAACCATCTAAGACATTCGCGAAACAATGTGTGGAAAAGACAATAAATGCCTAAAATAACTCACTTCTCTTTCTTTCTGTGTGCGGTAATGTCAGTCATTATATTGGGGTGTATGAACCCGCCCATTGACCCAAGTTATAGTACCTCTGAGTCATTGCCTAGCTATTCTCAATCGAGCTTTGAACAGTATATTGAAGAGACGCAGTCATGGCTTAAAGACAACCGAGTGTTCGTCACCGATGATAAAGACAAAGAAGTTGCGGCCAATGCACCCTATGAAATCAGACCAGAAACCCCAAATGGTCAGGCGGTTTTATTAGTTCATGGCCTTGGTGATTCACCCTATTCATTTATCGATGTAGCGAAACATCTTGCAGAGCGCGGCTACGTAGTGCGAACCGTGTTATTACCCGGGCATGGAAGTAAAGTGGGTGACCTGATTCTGCCTACCTTGTCCGATTGGCAGGGCGTGGTCGATCATCATATAGGCCTACTTAAACAAGAGTACGATTCAGTTTGGCTTGGTGGGTATTCCACTGGCGCGAATTTAGTTACGTCAGAAGCGATGAGTGATCCGTCGATAAAAGGGTTACTGCTTTTTTCTCCAGCGTTTCAACCTAAGTCCTCCGTCGTTAAATATGCAGAGTTTGCGAGTCATTTCATCACCTGGGCTGATCAAGATCCTGAGGATAATTACCTGCGATATAACTCTGTACCGATGAATGGCGCAGCGGTGTATTATCAGACGTCAACAGCAGTTCGACATGACTTAGAAGACGCGGCTTATACCAAACCCGTATTTGTCATTATGAGTGAAGGCGACAGCGTCATCGATACTCAATATGTACAAGCAACCTTTGCCAATAAAATGGTCAACCCGAATAATCGATTAATTTGGCAAGGAGAAACACCTTTAAAAGACAGCCGTGCAATCCAACTGACGATGAAATTGGATACCGCTCAGATCTCAAATGGTTCGCATATGGGGCTGCTTTTCTCCCCCGAGAATCCTGACTATGGAATCTTGGGAGACAAGCGTATTTGCAGTAATGGTCAAACGGAAGAAGGAGAAGCATCCTGCTTAAATGGGGGGAACGTTTGGTTTTCTGCATGGGGCTATCGCCAGGAAGGTAAGGTATACGCAAGGCTGACATACAATCCCTATTTTAATCAAACCATGCAAATCATCGATCAAGTAATGTCTGAAAGCTTGTAGTTTGATAACTCGATATCGTGAAATAATCAAAGGAAATGGGATAAAATGTAAAGGTTTCATGATGTAAATGCATGCGCTGTATTACACCCTATACGTATCAGGTTACTAAGCAACGTTGGGAGTGGTGGTGGGAATTGAATATAACAAAGCACATAAGGTTTTTCATCTAAAAGGAAAACAGACGAGCTATATTTTTGGAGTTAATGTTCACGGCTATTTACAGCATATATATTGGGGAGGTGAACTTTCTCTCGCCAAACAGAATGATGACTGCATGATCGCGGGCAGAATGTTTTCTGATACAGAATGTAAACCGGATAATATCGTTTCGATTTTTGAGTGCGTCCAGAACGAATTTCCTTTTTTTGGGACGGGAGATTATAAGTCTCCCGCGTTCTCAATTGTTGACCATAATGGACATTCAACCAGTGAACTTAAGTATCTTTCTCATCGAATTAATAGAGGAAAGCCTGATATCGAAGGGCTTCCGTCTACCTATATGGAAACAAAGGATGAAGGCGAAACCCTGCATGTTGTCCTTGAGGACAAATACAACAACTTCATCGTCGAATTGAGCTATACACTATTTGAAGAACTGGATGTCGTCACTCGTTCAGCACGGTTTATCAACCTCGGTATTCACCCTTTAGAGCTAACACGTGCGTTAAGCGTCTCTATTGATATGCCAGACCATGACTTCGATTGCCTTCAACTTTGGGGAGCATGGGGAAACGAGAGAAACATCGATCGCACAACCTTATCTCATGGAAAACAGGTAATAGAGAGTAAGAGAGGTTCTAGTTCGCATCAGAAAAATCCGTTTGTTGCCTTACTTAGAAAGGAAACCACAGAAGACACCGGCGACATCTACGGGTTCAGCCTTGTTTATAGTGGCAGCTTTATTGCAGAAGTAGACGTTGAACAGTATGAATTTAGCCGTGTGAATATGGGAATTAACCCGTACAATTTCAAATGGAAATTGAAACAAGGCGAATCATTTCAAACCCCTGAAGTGGTGTTAGTTTACTCATCTGAAGGGCTTGGGGGAATGTCCAGAAAGTTTCACAAACTCTACCGAACACGCTTATGTCGTGGGAAATATAGAGATAAAGCGAGACCGGTTTTAATTAATAATTGGGAAGCAACGTACTTTGATTTCGATGAAAAGAAGTTGATGGATATTGCAGGTGCAGCAAAAAAAGTCGGTATAGAACTTTTTGTTTTGGACGACGGTTGGTTTGGGAATCGAAATAGCGACAACTCATCATTGGGAGACTGGGTTGAGAATCGTGACAAGATACCAAGTGGTCTTAATAAATTTGCGAATTTATTAAACAAACAAGACATGAAATTTGGTCTGTGGTTTGAACCTGAAATGATCTCGCCAGATTCGGAACTCTATAGATCGCACCCAGACTGGTGTCTTCATGTCGCTGGCCGACCGAGAACCGAAGTGCGTAACCAACTTGTTCTGGACCTTTCTCGTGTTGATGTTCAAGACTATATTATTGATACGCTAAACCGCGTTTTGTCTTCCTGTAATATCGAATATGTTAAGTGGGACTTCAATCGTGAGTTAATGGAAATCGGGAACGTTACTCACCCTGTGGATCAGCAACAAGAACTCGGTCATCGGTACATATTGGGTTTGTATCGTGTTATGGGTCACCTTACACAGTCTTTTCCCCATATTCTCTTTGAAGGATGTGCCTCTGGTGGCGGTCGATATGACCCCGGTATGCTTTATTATATGCCCCAGATCTGGGCGAGTGATAACACCGATTCTATTTCTCGATTGTCAATTCAATATGGCACGAGCCTAGTTTACCCTGCTTGCACAATGGGGGCTCATGTTTCTGATAGTCCAAATCACCAAACAGGAAGACGTACCTTGTTGCAGACAAGAGGGCAGGTTGCCATGGCGGGTTGCTTTGGATATGAATTAGATTTATCGATGCTTTCTACAGAAGCGCTTCATGAAATCAGCACCCAAGTTCAAGAGTACAAATCCATTCGTAACTGGATTATCCATTCTGACTTATATCGACTTCATTCACCTATTTCTCGTCAAAAATGCGCTTGGATGTATGTATCTGAAGATAAAAGCCGTGCGATTGTGCAATATGTAAAAATACTCACTTTACCGGTTCGAATTAACATTGAAAGGATAAAGCTCAAAGGGTTATCTTCAACCAAGCTTTATCACGTTGTTGGAGATAAGCAAGTCTACACTGGCTCTGAACTGATGAAACTGGGTTTAGATTGTTCTCAATTAACGGAAGATTTTTGTAGTCAAAGTTGGATAATCAATGAGTATCAGGAATAGCATTCTATGAAACGAAGTCACAAATCAATGATAGTGGAAGCCGAGGGCTACAATGTCAGTCCGCTCTCTCTGATACAAGACGACGAGCAAATTGATGTTCAATTAAGAGCACCAATTCCGATGTCTGATTATCACTGGCATAACCATCTGGAAGTCAACATTCCTCTTGAGGATGAAATAGAGTTGTTGATTAATGGCATAAAATGCGTCGTTTCCCAAGGTCAGATGGCCGTTTTCTGGGCGCTAACTCCTCATCAATTATTGTCGTCAAATCGATGCAGTAAGATGGCGATTATCTCAATACCATTACACCTGTTACTTACCTGGACTACGAATGAGCAGTTCTTCAGCGAAATTATTAACGGTGAGGTGTTGGTGTGTAATCAAAGAGATTTGGTCGAGGAATCAAGGGTATCGTGCTGGCAACAAGAACTTGAAATGAAAAACCATGCTTTGTATGCGCTCAATGTGGCTGAAATACGGTTGCTATTAAACCGATTTTATTTATATGGCTGGCACAGTATTACGTCTACGGTTCATCATCCGATTCAACAACAGTCGAGCGACAAATCCGTATATTATCTCTGGAATACATTAAAATACATTTCTGAGAATTATGACTCTTCCATCACGATAAAAGACATTGCTGATACCGTTGGTATAAATGAACATTATTTGATGACGATGTTTAAGAAAAAAATGCATATATCCATCAAACAATACATTTTAAAAATGCGCTTGGAACATGCGAAGGCTATGTTGACGAGAACAAATTATAACATCACCGATATTGCGATGGTGTCAGGTTTTGGATCGGTTAGTCGATTTTTCGATTGTTTTTCTAAACATGTTGATGTTACACCCGGTGAATATCGTAAAAGATATCAAGGTTCTTCGGTTGAAGGGCGAAATGAACTGACCAATGAGATGGACGACACTTATATTGGCGGTCGAAGAAAGCTCGCCAAATATGAATAATCGGTCCATAAGTGCGAACGACCAGCGAATAAAGTGGGGGTGAGTTCTCAAGGACGTTTCTGTGAATGTCAATGTAGCTTCGTTGTAGTTAATCAACATCAACCCCGTCGATAAACGACGGGTTTTTAATAAATGAGTACTCGAAAAAAACTCAAGCGCTGACCAATTAAGGTTTGAAAATTCGTTGGCGTGTTTTCTCTAAGTGACTTAGAATTTTGTCTAAACGCTCTGGGTAAACCATAAATTCTTGAAAGCCTTTCATTCCTTCTTTTGCCATCGCAGGGTCAGTATCTCTGTCGTAGAACTGAGCCGTACCTGATGCTTCATTCAATACCTTGATACCTTCGTTTAAGAACGGGTCGTCCTTTGCAATGGCTTTATTGTTGGTGGGGATTTGACTCAGGTAACCATTGATAAATGTTTGTGTATCTGCTCGTGCTACAAACTTGAGAAACTGTTTAGCATCTTGTTTGTTTTTGGCTTTTGACGGTATGTGAAGAGTGTTCATCGGCGCATCTTCAGCCATTGGTATCGATGACTTAATGTTAGGGAATTGGAAGAAATCCATTTTCTTCGCTATGTCATCGGTGAAATTAGCAGCAAAGAAATTGCCGATCAAATACATAGCCGCATCACCATTATAAATAAAAGCTTGTGCTTCCTGCCAACTATACGTTGCGTGGTTGTTTACAAAGTAACCTTTGTCGATCAACGTCTTCCAATACTGAAATGTCTCTCGAACGCCATTGTCTGTGTATGGGATCTTGCCATCCATAAGGTCGATATGGTACTGGAGCCCATTGACACGTAAATTCAGGTAATCAAACCAACCCGCTGCGGTCCACAAGTATTTTGTGCCTATCGTGAACGGGGTGACACCATTAGATTTTAACGTGTCGGCGACCTTAATAAACTCTTCCCAATTCGTTGGTTCGCTTAAGTTATATTGGTCAAATATGTCTCTTCGATAGTAGATTCCCCACTGGTAATAGGTATAAGGAACGCCATATATTTTGCCATTTACCGACATGGCTGCTTGTGTACTTGCGAAGTCTGGCACTAGGTTTTCTTGTTGCCAAAGGTCAGTAACATCTTCAAACAAACCTCTATCAACAAAGGTTTTCATTCGGTTTCCTGCGAACCAAAACACAACATCTGGTGGTGAGGTTACCAACCAGTTTCTGATTGCGGTTTTATAAGACTCATGATCATAAAGGTTGTACTTAACGGTGATGTCTGGATTCTCAATTTCAAATTTTTTGATGACTTCTTCCCACGCTTTCTTGGGCATAGGGTCAGACTCGCCAGAGTTAATGATTAAGGTCCCAGCATAAGCAGAATTCATTATCGCGAGTGAGGCACATACAGATACGATGGTGTTCTTAAATCTATCCATGATTTTCTCCTGTAACAGTGTTTAAGATAGCGTTTTTTGTACTTGCTATCGATGACTGCGTTTTATCATGCTCTGAACCGCGAACGGTGACATCCCGATATATTGTGAATTACTCCCGAAAACTGAACGGACTTCAGAAGTGTGAACTGTTACTTGTTACTTCACATTTTTTTTACAACTCAACAAATCTCCAGTAAATCGAACAATATGCCTGCTTCTTTATCGTTGCCGTTTGAGTACTTTATTATTACGCGATAGCTTTTCGTCTTGTCGCGAGTTCAGTCTTATAAATCAATGATAAAAAACTCAACAGGTACATTATGAATAATACGGCAGAATCTTATCTCGATGAACTTGGTGCCAGTATGGTATTGACCTCCAAGATGATTGACGAACTTGATCTATATGGGTTTACGGTTATCCATAATGTTATCGATGTAATCTGGTTAGATGAGATGCGTAGAACCTTTGACGCTTTGGTCGAGAGAGAAGGTGACCAACTCGCCATCGAGCATCATCAAGAAGAAACGGTCACCCGAATTGCCAATCTTATTAACAAAGGAACGGTTTGGGATAAGGTCTGGACTCATCCTCTTGTGTTGGCGGCGTGCAAACATATATTTTCGGGTGCGTTCAAAATATCGAGTTTGAACGCGCGTGAAGCTCATGCAGACGGCGGTCATCAACCTCTCCACGCTGATTGGAAAAAGCCAAGGCCAGACTTTCCCAATGTGCATCTTGTTAACTCAATCTGGGCGCTCGATGACTTGAGTAAAGAAAATGGTGCACCTCGCATCATTCCTGGCACGCACCTGCGACCCGATCTTCCGGATGAGGTGCTTGAAGATGTGAATGGTGCACATCCTGACGAAGTGATTCTTGAATGCCCTGCGGGAAGTGTAATGATATTTAATGCACACACATGGCATGGCGGAACGACGAACGTGCTAGGGACTCGTAGGAGGGTATTGCATGGACTTTATATTGATAGAAAAGATGTCGCACAACAGGACCAAAAGAAATGGTTAACGCCCGTGACATCAAATCGCTTAACGACGGCCCAAAAGTGGCTACTAGAAGTATAGCGGTGTCTTAGTATGTCCATCGATACAGGCCATAGATGCAAGAGTGCTTACTCTCTGTGCATCTTTTGTCGGTTTTCATATCGGCATAAACTTTGTTGTTTTTTATGTTCCCAGACGCAGTGAAATCTATACAATTCCTGTAAACTAAAATCCGTCCTTTTGAGTGGTTTATCCATAAGTTTAAAATGAATTCAGACCTTATACTTCCAACACAGTTTCTAGACAAGTTACTGTCAAATTATTCAAATTCACCTACGGAGATTGGCAAAGTGTTTTTTGCCAGTAACCTGCCCGAACCACCAGAATTGGCCTATCAGGTACATTTTCAGCGCTTGGAAATGGTGATTAAAGGCTCGATTGTAATGGGAATGGGGAATGACACTGGCTTAGAAACGAAACATACATTGGTGGGTGGGGATGTTTTGTATATTCCTTGCGATTGTTGGAATAAACCTCATTGGCTTGAACCCGTGACGATGTTGAATGTGTTGGTAGGTAAGCAAAACTTTGGAATAAGTGTGTTGCGGTGGGATGGTGAAAGTTTTCATACCGTGTTTAAGGACAACGTTCAGCGACGAGGACCAAGGACCGGTACTTTTATATTGCAGTCACTGGAAGAGTTGCGTCGACACAAGGAAGATAAGCATACGACAAAATTATTGGTTGCGTCATTACTTAGCCATATCAACGATCTTAAGGTTAATCCTCCTGAAACCCTCTCACGAAGTAAGGCACTATTTGAGGCGGTACGAGATTATGTTGAACAGAAATACCAAGAACCGCTCACTCGTGATTCTGTAGCGGAACAGTTCTATATTTCCCCTAATTACCTTTCTCAGCTTTTTCAAAAAGAAGGGAAAATCAAGTTCAATGAACATCTCAACTATATTCGTTTGGAAAGGGCAAAGTTTCTTCTGAAAGAGTACGATATGAAAGTAAAAGAGGTGGCACATCGTTGTGGGTTTACGGACAGCAATTATTTCTGTCGAGTATTTCGAAATCAAACGGCTCGCTCACCGTCTGATTATAGGACTCAATATCGTAGCCACAGCTAACGCTCTATTTACAGTTGAAACGCTGTTCACTACTAAAGTGTAATAACGGTATCTGGTGGTGAGTTATACGCCTTATTTAACAGGCTAAAAACGCGATCTGGGCTACGTAGAAACGTTGATATATTGCTACGGATCTGGCGAGTATGCTTGAAGCGGTCGTCCCCCTCTATATTAATATCTGCAATAATCAATGCAACGTCTGCTTCATGAATAGCGTTTACAGAAAGAAGGTTCTCTGTACCCAATGCCCCTTGTGTTTCTACCACTATTTTGATGCCGTTTTTCTGGCAGTATTTTTCTATTAACTCTGCCGCCATGTAGGTGTGGGCGACACCACTGATGCAAGCTGTAACCGCAACTATATTCATTTTCATCCGTAAAAAAATAGAGATATACCTCCCAGTATACCTCTATTCTTAATGTTCTGATTTATTTAGTAAGATTTTGTCTGTGCTATTGTGGATTAAAGCACATCCAGTACTGTCTGGCCTTCACCGTATACTGACTCCCAGTCTGCAGTGAACCCGGCAACGCCAGAATCTGTCAATGGATGATTGAGAAGCAGGTCAAATACATCCGGTGCGATGGTTGCTGATTGCCCGCCAACTTTCGCGACACCATGTACCTGTTGAACGTTTTTAAATGAAGCCGCCAATACTTTCGCGCTTAAATTATGGGTTTTAAGCAGCTGCGCTATTTCCGCCACTACTTGAATACCGTCCGTGCAAATGTTGTCTAATCGGTTGACGTAAGGGGCTAAAAACTCTGCCCCTGCAACGGCGGCCATCAACGCTTGTTGAGGCGTTAAAATAGCGGTGGCGGTAACCGGAATCGCTTTTTCTGCCATCAGTTTTATTGCTTTGATACCCTGAGGTGTCACGGGAACCTTGATATACAAATCTGAATCAAATGCTCGTAGTGCTTCGGCTTCTTGTAACATTACTTCTGCCGTTTTTCCCATTACCTGCACGTGCAGTAATCGATCTGAACCTATTATTTCTCGGATGTTAAGGATAATCTCTTTCAACGGCTTATTTTCTTTGGAAATAATCGTTGGGTTTGTTGTTACTCCCGCAAGAGGGTAGAGATCAACCGCGCGTTTGATGTCATCAAGGTTGGCTGTATCTAAAAAGTAAATCATGTTGATATCTCCATTTGAATTGTATAGATCTTATTTTTTGAAACCGAATTCTTTTAAGCATTGAGTAATCGCGGCTTTACTCTCGGTGAAGACGATGCCTTGGGCTGCCAATTTGGATGTATCTAAACGCACATCGCGTGTTTTTGGTGCATCTGCGGCTTCCAATAACTCATTGAGTCGAGGCGATTGTCCCATATCCGTTAGTATGTGTTTGGCAATGTCATAACGACTGTTTGGGTTGTGCGCACCGGTATGATAAGTGCCATATGGAATGTCAAATATCATCTCAAACTGTTCGATTAGCTCGTGGATATAGGTAAGCCCGCGGAACTCATTGCGACGTTCAGCCATTTTTTCCCCATTGATTAGGGCTTGAAGCGTGTTCCATAATACATTCGGGTTGATGGTAGTGTTTCGTTCCGGTAATCCAAACATCCACGTGAAGCGAAGAATCCACATCGTATCTAAGATTTTTTTGAGTTCCGCTTCCGCTTCAAGTTTGTTCTGACCGTAAACTGTGTCTGGATTTGGTGTGTCGGTTTCGCTGTACGGTCCAGATTCTTGGTTGCCATTAAATACCTGCTCAGTACTTATAAACACCAGTTTGGCACCCGTTTCTTTACAGGCTTTTGCGACATTAATTGCACCTTGAACATTTACTTGATACGCCACATCTGGGTGTTTGTTACAGAAATCTGTTACAGCAATGGCGGCCGCATGGATAACATAATCCGGCTTTTCATCTGCAAAAATCTTGTTCACCTGTGTCGCGTTGGTAATATCAAGTCGCTCAACATCTGTCGCGATAATACTGAACTTATGCTGATATTTATTTATGAACCGGGTGCCAAAGAAGCCGTTTGCACCTGTGATAAGAATTCTTTTTTTCATTATTAACCTCCAATGGTAACGTTGTAACCATGAGCCTCTACGTGTCTGCGTATAGAAGCGATTTCGTCTGTGGTAGGAACCGCCACCTTTTCAAGAGCGTATTCCATATGTAGGGTTTGGTATTTACTCGCGCCATATTGATGGAACGGCAATAGATGGATCTCATTTAGTCCAAATGGTTGGATAAAGCTAAGCACCTTATCCACATTGATAATATTGAGTGTGTATCCTGGGATAAGCGGTAAGCGTGGGATAACCTTTACTCCACTTTGTACCAATTGAGTGAACCCCTGTAATACCTTTTCGAGATGAATGCCAGTCACCTGTTTCGCGAGTTTCTGATCCATAATTTTGAAATCAAACAGCACCTCATCACACAGTTTACCTATCTTCAGTAATTGAGCATTACTGCCCTGACCTGAGGTCTCTATTGCGGTGTGGTAACCCAATTCACGCAGTCTCCCAAGCAGCTGAATAACAAAAGGAGCCTGAGAAAGTATTTCCCCACCAGATAGGGTAATGCCTCCACCAGAAGAGCGGTAGAACACTTCGTCTTTGGCTATCTCTTTCAGTAACTCGTTCAAGTTCATGTCATGCCCAACCAATTCAACTGCGCCACTAGGACATTCATCTACATCCATAGAGCAAGTATCACAGTGAATACATTTTGCTTCACGGCGAATCTTCTGTGGCTGATGAGAGCGTGATTCTGGATTGGCGCACCATGGACAGTGAAGAGGGCAGCCTTTAAAGAACACGACTGTGCGGATACCTTCGCCATCGTTTAGTGAATAACGTTGAATGTTGAAGATATGCCCAACAGGTAATGCGTTTTCTACCGGCTGCTCAACCTTGATGCTTGAATTACAACTCATGAGACGTTCTTTGAATAATGTCGTCTTGGATCTCTTTCGACAACTCAACGAAGAAGGCGCTATAACCCGCGACACGTACGACCAATCCTGCATAATCTTCTGGTGTTTCTTGTGCTTTACGCAATGTTTCTGCATTGAGCACGTTAAACTGAATGTGTTGCAGCTTTAGTTTCATAAAGGCACGCAAAAAATCACCCAACTTGGACAAGCCGTTTACGCCATCTAGGGTAGACGGCGTAAATTTAACATTCAGTAAGCTGCCATTAGAGAGCAAGTAGTTATCGAGTTTTGACACCGATTTAAGCACGGCGGTTGGCCCTTGATGGTCTTTACCTAGCATGGGTGAAAGGCCACCATCGGCTAACTGTTCGCCAGAAAGTCGCCCATCTGGCGTCGCACCTACCACTGCACCTAAAGGAACATGCGCGGACACAGTATACGAACCCGGTGTAAATTGGCCGCCACGTGGATTGGAGTATTGTTCTACTTCCTTACAGAAAACCCGCAATAATTCAGCACCGATAACATCGACTTTATCGATATCGTTGCCGTATTTTTCATATTTGTTCGTTAGGCGAGCACGAATCATTTTACCGTTTTCTACGTCGAAATTGTTATCGAGGACCGTAATAAAATCAGAAAAAGACAAACGTTTTTCTTCAAACACGAAGCGTTTAAGTGCGTGCAGGGAATCGGATAAATTTGCGATGCCAATACCTTGAACGCCGGAAAAGTTATAGCGACCTCCGCCATAAGTAACGTCTTTACCCGACTTAACGCAATCGCTGATAAATGAGGATAACAATGGGACGGGGGCCCAATCTCTATGGCCGATATCACAGATGTTCGAACCTTCTACCATCAGTTTAATATAGTGACGCATGTCGTTACGAATTTGATCAACGACGCCGTCATAGCTCACATTCTTATCGAATTGGTTACGTTTTAGGACGAGCTCCATCACTTTAAGTAGGTTGAACATCGCGATATCGTGTAGCCCGTAGGTTTTACCCGGTATAGACAGTTCTACACAACCCACAACAGAATAGTCACGAGCATCTTCGAGAGACACTCCTCGGTTTAGAAAAGCAGGAATAACCACTTCATCGTTAAATATCTGCGGAATACCAGTACCTAGACGAATGGTCTCTGCTGTTTTGTGCATAAACTCCCGGCCCATCAATTCATTCACGCGAACGCCAAGATTAGGTTGTGGTAGCTGTACGCTTTGATAGGCATCTAAACAGAGTGTGGAAAGCTCGTTAACAGCGCTTCGTCCTGTTTCGGTTAATCCTCCCAACAGTATTGTGTAACCCGTCGGAAAACCGGCAAAAAACTTTGCACTGCTAGAAGAGCGAAGTAGCACAATGTCATTGGTCTTTATCCAGAGGCTTTCCAGGTACTCTTTCAAGTATGCTGGGTCTTCACCTTGCTCAATGGATTGACGATAAAAGGGCAGCATATATTGATCAAAACGGCCTAACGAAAGTGAACTTGCGTTTGACTCATACTGCAGAATAATATTCATGTACCAAAATAACTGGCACGCTTCGGGAAAGGTTTCAGGTTTACCCGTCGCTATTTTACCTGATATAGCCGCAATCGAGTGTAGCTCTTTCTTCCTTACTGAGTCATGGCAGGTTTTCGTCATCTCTAGTGCTATTTTTCCGTATCGACGAATATGGCGGATTGACGCCTGAAGAAGGATGACCACAGACTGATAAAAAGGGTTCTCAGGTTGAGCTGCGTCGATAGATTCAAGTTCATCAAGGAGTTTGCCAAGACCATTATTCAATAAACGTTCATAGTCGATGATGATATGGCCCTGACCTTTATCCGTTTGATTGATGCTAAATATTTTTTTCCCTACCGCATCTTTGATCTTTTCTGGTATTTGGCTGTTGATAAAGTCCTTCATGGAGCGTTCTGACCAATAGGGGAGAAGTTCCTCTTTATAAATGGTTTTATCGTGGTCACTGATATAGAACTTATCTTGTGGACGGCTCTCGAAAATATCTAACTCTTTCTCAATCCAATACGGGTCCATCTCTGGTGAAACGATACCCGATCGAGGTTTGATAGTACGGTTACCTGCGACGAGTTCATTATCTCGAATGGAAATGGTGACATTGTCCAAGATATGAGCGGTTGCTTTGGCGCGCCGAAGTAGCGTATGTTCGCCTTCTGTAAGCTTATGACTTTCTGTATACAGCAGAGCACGTTCTAGCGAGATCTCTCTCTGTGCTGTAAAAAGTGTCGATTTGAGGTTTTCGATTCTGACAGTGCTCATGGCAAGCTCCGTAATGGCTAATTAAGGTCGATTTATTGGGCGAGACTTGCATTTTCTCGGCCTTGATTTTCTTATGTTTGCTTGCCTTTGCGGGTAGAAAAGACAAGCAAAGGCTTGCTATGCTGTTGTTAAATGGGCCTCGATTTTATCGATAACCGTTCCAGCTCGTTTAACGGCATCGCTGACTCCAATACGTACCACTAACTTGCCTTCAAATCGCTCCTGATTTTTGATATCGATATCTTTAGTTAAAATCACAACATCTGCCTGCGCGACTTGTTCGGCTGTGAGGGCATTTTCAATGCCAATAGACCCTTGCGTTTCTACATGACAGGTCCAGCCCTTTGCTTTTGCCGCTGATTCGATGGCTTCTGCTGCCATGTAAGTGTGTGCAACGCCAGATGGGCATGCGGTTACTGCTACTAAGTGAGTCATAATAATATCCTGTGATGTAAGACTTTTTACCCAAATAAAGGGTAGTAGAGTAAAAAGTGCATCGTTGTATTTCGAATCGTGAGCGGGTTATCAATCGTAAGGGCTGATAACCCGCTTAATGAATGTGTCCGGTTATCCAATGCTGATATCAAGGTTGATATCGTCAGAGGCATTTTCTTTCGGTGCGCCTATCTTGCGTCGAGCTTTTAAGAAGTTGACTAAAAGCGCGGTAATCAGTGAGCCGACGGCCAAAGCAATGATGAAACCAAAGCGCCCTTCAACGACTGGTAAGACAATTAATCCCCCCCATGCTGCAAAGCATCTCACGCCAAGTAAAGCCGCCGTTACGGCGCCACAAGCGGTACCAATCATGATGGATGGAATCACGCGAAGTGGATCGGAAGCAGCAAACGGAATCGCACCTTCAGTAATACCCATGGTGCCCATTAAGAGAGATGCACGACCTGCTTCTCGTTCGTCCGCTTCGTAGAGTTTTCGGTTAAGGAATGTCGCAAGGCCCATACCAACGGATGGTGTAGCAACCGCGACAGCAGAGATACCCGCCACGTTATAGATACCTTCACCGACACATAGAATAACAAAGGCATACGCGACCTTGTTTACTGGCCCGCCCATATCAAAGGCGATCATTAATCCCATAATAATGGCTAACACCACGATGCTTGAATCTTGCATGCTTTTTAAGAATGCGGTGAGTCCAGCCGTTGCGGCGCCAATTGGTTCACCGATACCCCAAACAATGGCACCTGCAGTAATAAAGGTACCCACAATAGGAATAACAAAAATAGGCATGATGGAGCGAGCAAACGAAGGAACCTTTATTTTCTTCAAGTAGTGGACAACAATACCACCGAGTAGGCCTGCGAAAATGGCACCAAAGAAGCCCGTGTTATACATGTTTGCGCCAATAAAGGCGGCAATAGCTGACGGTGCAAGAGCCGAACGGTCAGCTATCGAATAACCGATATAGGCCGCTAGTATTGGTACCATGAGTTGGAACCCGGCAACACCGATAAAGAAGAGGTCATGCAACCAAGTACCTTCTACAGGTACGGCACCTTCGCCGTTAAGCATGACGGAAGCGGCGAGTAAAATACCACCAGCAACAACAAATGGTATCATATGTGATACACCAGTCATCAAGTGTGACCGGGTGTTTTTGAGTATGGAAATGATGTCGTTCATAACACTGTTCCTTAGAGCACAAAGTTTTTAATTAAAAGAATAGTTAGTTTCAATTTGTTCACGTTTACTCGCTGCGCAGCGTTTGTAATTTTTCCAACCATATATTTGGAGTTGACCATCAAGGTTGTGCTCATAATATAGTGAGTAAATGTGCTATGCAGTTAGAGGATAAATCATCTATTTACTGGATTTTTGTTAGTTATGTTCAGGAAGGTGATCTATGGCTCAAAATTGGGTGACTCGATTTTATTGGCATGAAATTTAATTTATATGATTGTTTTTGTAGGATTTATTCTATTATGGTTTGTTTTTTCCTTGTAAGGAGTGAGATCGATATCTCACAATGAGTAGGATATTTGAGCTTGTTCACAGTTGAATGGACATCTAACAAATGTCCAGTAAAACGAAGGTATGTCCAATAGAGGTGTATTTGATGACGTTATATTGTGTAACGAAAGCATATCAACCTATTCTACTTACGCTCTTGTGATACGTATTGAGGTTTGTAAGATAATCTATTCTGAGGCCAGAATTTCATGAAAACTTTATCATTCTCTTGTGAATTACCAAATGGTGTTCATGCTCGACCTGCTAGCCATGTTGAAGCGTTATGTAACGAATTTAGCGCGGTCATTCAGTGGCAAAATGAACGTACCGGCATCTCTGCAAATGCAAAAAGTGTCCTTTCTCTTATTGGTACAGATACATTGTTGGGTGACCATTGCCAGATCACCATTGAGGGTGATGATGAAGAGCAAGCATTGGAGAGAATTAGTCGTTTTATCAATACTGAGTTTGCACATTGCGATTCTTTACTCGAAGTCGTGGAGCAACAGGTTGGTGATTTTCTTCCTCTACCGCGAAGCTTCACCGCCCTCAATGCTCAAGTTTCTCGAGGCAATGCGGTAAGCGCCGGATTTGGTATCGGTAAACTGATCCGTATTGGTGCTATAAATTTTGACACGTTAGCAGATTTGCCCGAGAACCGTGATATTGAACTCGAGCAGCAGGCGCTATTGCAAGGTATAAAGCAGCTTTTAAAAGCATTCGAACTTCAGTTGAAAACGGCCAGTCATACAGAAGGCGAAGTCGTCAATGCGCACCTTTCAATAATAAAGGATGCTGAGTTCAAATCGGCACTAGAGAGCAATTTAATACAAGGTCGAAGCTGTGCCGATACGATTATTGCGACCGCGAAGCACTTTGGAGAGCAACTGCAAAAGTCGGCGTCTAATTATATGCGTGAACGTGAGTTAGATATACGTGACGTATGCTTTCAGTTGCTGCAGTCTGTTTATGGTGAAGAGCGTTTCTGCAATACACTTAGGTTAAGCGAACCGACAATTTGCATCGCAGATGATTTAACCCCTAGCCAGTTCTTAGAGCTTGATAAAGGTCTATTAAAAGGCCTTATTCTAACCCATGGCGGCAGTACTTCTCATACCGTTATCCTTGCGCGTTCATTTGCTATTCCAACATTGGTTGGTATTGACGAGAGGTCGCTGACAACGATTCTTGGTAATGAGGTTTTGGTGGATGGTATCCTTGGCCTGGTTGCGACAGAACTTGATGAACCGCTTCGACGTTACTATGAGCAAGAGCAGCGAGTTGTCGACATTATTGAAAAACGCCAGAGTCAGTATCGAGATGAAAAAGGGCAGACGCTGGATGGTAAACCGTTAGAAATTGCAGCGAATATTGCGCATTCTGTTGAAGCCCAAGCGGCATTTAGTAATGGCGCGGAAGCGGTAGGGTTGTTTCGTACTGAGATGTTATATATGGACAGGTCGTCTGCACCAGATGAAGATGAACTATACAATATATTTTGTCAGGCGTTAGAGGCCGCCCAAGGTAGATCTATCATAGTGCGTACCATTGATATTGGCGGTGACAAGCCTGTTGATTATTTGAATATTCCCGCCGAGAATAATCCGTTTCTTGGTTATCGTGCTGTGCGTATCTATGAAGAATTTTTGGAATTGTTTAAAGGTCAGCTACGCAGCATACTTCGTGCGTCAGCACATGGTTCATTGAAGATTATGATTCCAATGATCTCTTCGTTGGATGAGATATTGTGGGTAAAAGACATTCTGGCTGAGGTACGCAAGGAGCTCCGAGCCGAACAAATTCCATTCGATGAAAAAATTCCATTGGGCATCATGATGGAGGTTCCGTCCATTGCCTTCATTATTGATCAGTGCTGTGAAGAGATAGATTTCTTCAGTATTGGTAGTAATGACTTAACTCAGTACCTGATGGCAGTAGACCGAGACAATGCGAAAGTAACGAAACACTACAATAGTTTAAACCCAGCCTTTTTAAGGACGCTTGACCATGTTGTACGTGAGGTACATCGACATGGGAAGTGGGTAGGTTTGTGTGGTGAGTTAGGTGCAAAAGGTTCGGTTCTTCCTCTGCTTGTTGGTTTGGGTTTAGACGAAATAAGTATGAGCGCACCAAGTATACCTGCGACCAAAGAGCGTATCGCGAATCTAGATAGCCGTGACTGTCGTCAGTTATTGAATAAGGCGATGAACTGTCGCACCTCGTTAGAGGTAGAGCATCTGTTAGCGCAGTTCCGCATGCATCAGTCTGATGCCCCGCTTATTTCACAAAACTGTATAACCCTGGATAACGATTTACGCAGCAAAGAAGAGGTGATAAAAACACTTTCAGATAACTTGTTTTTGGCTGGGCGTTGTCGATATCCAACGAAACTTGCGGATGACCTGTGGGCTCGTGAAGATGTATTTTCCACGGGGTTGGGGTTTGGTTTTGCGATACCGCATACCAAAAGCGAACATATAGAACAATCAGCCATCAGTGTCTCTCGCCTTGCTAAACCTATCCAATGGGGCGATGAAGAAGCTCAGTTTGTCATTATGCTGACATTGAACAAGCATGCCGCGGGTGATCAACACATGAAGATATTTTCAAAGTTAGCCCGACGAATTATGCATGAAGAATTCCGTCAAAACTTGATGAATGCAAGTTCAACCGAAGAGATAGAAAGTATGCTAAAAACTGAATTGGAACTATAAAGAGGATACCGTAATGTCATCATTGCTCGAACAGATCTTGGAACAGGAACAGCGCCTTCAGTTTACGTATTTTTCTCATCAAAGAGCGTGGGAGCTAGGCTGTGCTCTAAAAGACGCCGCAGAGAATAAAAAGGTAAATGTTGCTATTGATATTGCGATGAATGGCCTCTGTATTTTTAGTTTCGCCATGCCAGGAACCCGGATTGATAACCTTGAATGGATCCGGCGTAAAAAAAATGTGGTCAATCGCTATCAAAATAGCTCTTGGTATATAGGCAACTACTACAAGAACAAAGGTGTTTCGATAGAAGAGAGCTCGCTCGTCGATGGTAAAGAGTATGCTCCTTTTGGTGGCTGCTTCCCTCTGGCCATACGTAATGTAGGCGTAGTAGGGACGATTACGGTGTCGGGTCTTCCTCAGGAAGACGATCACCAATTAATCGTAGATACCTTAACGACTTTTTTATCTAAGCTATAATCCGTCCATATCACTATCTGAAAAGGTGCCTATGTCTGGCACCTCTCTTTTTTCAACGTCAAAAATCCTTCCAAATGATTCACTTTTGCAAGCTAAGTAAGTGTGTAATCAACACGAATGTCATTCCGCCGACCACTCTAGATATCCCTATCCAAAGGGTAAGGGCAATACGTATAAATAAGCGGTTTGTGACGGAGCACTTGTTACTCTAAATAGAGGTGAATACTTTTCCTGTTTTGATCACATTTATCAATGCTGGGCATATATTTATCAAATTACCTACAGCATAATAATTGTGAATTTAAAGCATCGCTTTTCTTAAGTGGGAACATATAATGAACATGTACCTTAAATCTCAATATAGTTCAGAGCCAGCATTGCTCGCTTGGTATAATATTGATCACATTCTCTCCTTTCATTTATCTTCAGAATAACTTCTAGAGACGTTCCTACGTCGCCTTAAAAATTTCGGTAACATTTGACAACTAATTTATTTTATTGATTTTTTTAAATCAACGGGCTTATATATATAAAATATGGCGCATTGGTCTAAATCATTTGTTTTAATAAAGAAAAAGCCAAAAGTTATCTAGAATAGCCGTTGCAATGCAATGGGAAAATATAGACAGACAATACCTCTTTCAATCTCTATAGTTTAGATTGCGAGATTATTTATGCCTATATATATCGAAAGCAACTCTTGTATTTAATATCTCGTTATTAGTATGTCGCGATTAATTCGGTTGAATTTTTATACGACTTATTTAAAAGATAGATAATAATAACGAAATTGTTCGTAACTAATTTAATCATGGTGAAATAACACCATGTAACTATATAAAGGCATTATTATGGAAAACTTTAAGCATCTACCAGAACCATTCCGCATTCGTGTAATTGAACCTGTTAAACGTACTACACGTGAGTATCGTGACCAAGCAATTATTAAAGCAGGTATGAACCCATTTTTGCTTGACAGTGAAGATGTATTTATTGACCTTCTTACTGACAGTGGTACAGGTGCAATCACGCAAAAAATGCAAGCAGCAATGCTTCTTGGTGATGAAGCATATAGCGGCAGTCGCAGCTATTATGCATTGGCAAACGCAGTAAAAGATATCTTCGGATATGAGTTTACAATCCCGACTCACCAAGGTCGTGGCGCTGAGCAAATTTACATCCCTGTTTTAATCAAGAAACGTGAAATGGAGAAGGGTCTTGACCGTACTAAGATGGTCGCTCTATCTAACTACTTCTTCGATACAACGCAAGGTCATACTCAAATGAACTGCTGTGTTGCGAAAAACGTATATACAGAAGAAGCATTTGATACTGCTGTAAATGCAGATTTCAAAGGTAACTTTGACCTAGTTAAGTTAGAAGAAGCGATTCTTGAAGCGGGTGCAGCCAACGTACCATACATTGTGAGCACCATTACTTGTAACTCTGCTGGTGGCCAACCTGTTTCTATCGCAAACTTAAAAGCTGTGTACGAAATTGGACAAAAATATGACATTCCAGTCATCATGGATTCCGCTCGTTATGCTGAGAATGCTTACTTCATTCAACAGCGCGAAGAAGCATACAAAACGTGGACGATTGAAGAGATTACTTTTGAATCTTACAAGTACGCTGATGCACTAGCGATGTCAGCGAAAAAAGATGCCATGGTACAAATGGGTGGCTTACTTTGTTTCAAAGATGATTCTCTAATGGACGTATATACTGAGTGTCGTACTTTGTGTGTAGTGCAAGAAGGTTTCCCAACTTACGGTGGCCTAGAAGGCGGCGCGATGGAACGCCTTGCTGTTGGTCTTTATGACGGAATGCGTCAGGAATGGCTAGCATATCGTATTGGCCAAGTTCAATACCTTGTAGATGGATTAGAAGGTTTGGGCATTGTTTGTCAACAAGCCGGCGGCCACGCTGCATTCGTTGACGCGGGCAAGCTACTTCCACATATCCCTGCGGGTCAATTCCCTGCACATGCTCTTGCTTGTGAGTTATATAAAGTTGCGGGTATTCGCGCGGTTGAGATTGGTTCTCTATTGCTAGGTCGTGATCCGGCTACTGGTAAGCAACACCCTTGTCCTGCTGAACTACTACGTTTGACTATTCCACGTGCAACATACACTCAAACGCATATGGATTTCGTAATCGAAGCATTCCAAAAAGTAAAAGAAAATGCAGCAAATGTGAAAGGTTTAGATTTCACTTACGAGCCAGCTGTTCTTCGTCACTTTACTGCGCGTTTACAAGAAGTTGACGCGGTACAGAAAGCGGATA
This sequence comes from Vibrio sp. DW001, assembly GCF_029016285.1. Lineage (NCBI taxonomy): Bacteria > Pseudomonadati > Pseudomonadota > Gammaproteobacteria > Vibrionales > Vibrionaceae > Vibrio > Vibrio sp. DW001. Next base: position 1,320,195 of record NZ_CP091976.1, read on the forward strand.
AATCAGAAGAAAAAGTTCTCGAAAAAGCTTAATTGCTATAAAAGAGGTACCCATATGGGTGCCTCTTTACCTAAACAGATAATAAAATAATACGTTTTAGGTATGTAGTCCAATAACGTGAAATAACAAGAGTGAATGAAATATGGAACAGAGTTCTACGTTTACATCAAATGATAAAGCTGCGGAAAAAAGCCCTTCACTGATTGGTGGTGCATGCATTATCGCCAGTGTTTGTGTTGGCGCTGGTATGTTAGGCCTACCAAGCGCAGGAGCGGGTGCATGGACAGTATGGTCAATTCTTGCCATTACATTAACAATGATTGTGATGACAGTATCGGGTTGGATGTTGTTGGAATCATTCAAGCATTATGACTTAAAGGTATCGTTTAATACGGTAACTAAAGATATGCTTGGTGACAAAATCAACATGTTCAATAACCTCGCGGTTTATTTTGTAGGAGGGATATTACTTTATGCTTATATCACATCTTCAGGCCTTATCCTTCAAGATACTTTGAATCTAGATAGTAAAATAGCTTCTATCTTATTTGTGTTAGTTTTTTCCGCCTTTGTATGGCACTCCACCAGAGCAGTAGACAGAATTTCAGTTGTTTTGATCTTATTCATGGTCTTAAGTTTTGTGTTTGGTGTATCAGGATTAGCAATTAAAGTCGATATGTCGATACTGTTCGACACTATCAACGCGGAAGCGAACTACGCGCCTTACGCTTTAGCAATGCTACCAGTGGCGTTAACCTCGTTTGGTTATCATCATTCGGTTGCTTCTATGCGAGCTTATTACGGAGATGAAACAAGAGCGAAGTACGCCATATTGATCGGCACAGTAATCGCGCTGAGTTTGTACTTTTTGTGGTTGTTTAGCATCTATGGAAATCTACCAAGAAGCCAGTTCGGTCCTATCATCGAGCAAGGCGGTAATGTAGATGCGTTGCTGACGGCATTAGGTTCAGTTATTGAATCTGAAAAAGTAGCCAATGCGATTAATACCTTCTCAATGGCGGCAATCTTGTCTTCTTTCATTGGTGTTGGACTTGGCGTGTTTGACTATTTAGCAGACTTATTCAAGTTTGAAGATACTAAGCAAGGCAGAGCAAAGACTTGGTTGGTAACCTTCTTACCACCGCTTGTTTTATCGCTGCTGTTCCCATTCGGTTTTGTCATCGTCATTGGCTATGCTGGTGCTGCGGCAACAGTTTGGACGTGTATCATTCCTGCTCTTCTCGTCAGAAAAGCACGTATGTTAGAGACTGGAGAAAAAGGGTTTAGAGCACCTGGTGGTCAAGTTATGATCTATCTTGTTATGGGTTTCGGCGTGCTAACTGCCGTGTTCCATATCATGTCGATGTTAGGTTTTCTTCCTTCGTACGTGGGATAGTCAGAATTAGGTAAACGTATCAATAACTAGCTGGTTATCTAACAATATAGATAATCAACCTCTCAAATAAATAGGAAAGTAAAATGGTTGCGATTAAAACATCCGGTGCGCCTGCAGCAATTGGTCCGTACGTACAAGGCGTGGATTTGGGCAGTATGATCATTACATCAGGTCAATTACCTATCAATCCAGAAACAAAAGTAATGCCAGATGATGTTGCAGATCAAGCCACTCAATCGTTAGAAAATGCATTGGCGATAATAACTGAAGCTGGCTTAACGGCGAAGAATATTGTCAAGACAACGGTATTTGTAAAAGACCTCAATGATTTCGCACGCATAAATGAGGTTTACGAGGTGTTCTTCAATAAGCATGACGCGCCATTCCCTGCACGTTCTTGTGTTGAAGTGGCTAGATTACCTCTAGACGCGCAAATCGAAATTGAAGTTATCGCTGTTCGGTAGGTTCTTACGTCTTAGTGAAATAAGTCGTTCTAATAAAGAGTGCAACCCAATTCGGTTGCACTCTTTTTTTGTTTTGTTGGTCGAGTCTAATGAAACATCGCGAGAGCAGTATCGAGCATTCGATTAGCAAAACCCCATTCGTTATCACACCAAACCAGCATTTTAACTAAATGCCCATTGCTTACCCGAGTCAAGGTTCCGTCGACGATTGCACTGTGAGGGTCATGATTAAAGTCACTGGAAACTAACGGTACTTCAGTATAATCAACAATACCTCGCAATGAATACCTAGAAGCCTCTAATATGGTTTGATTGATTTCATCAATATTTGCACTAGCGTGGATTGTGACGCTTAGGTCCATGGCAGTGACATTGACGGTGGGAACTCTGACAGAAATAGCTTCAAATTTGTCAGAAAATTTGGGAAATATCCTTCCAATGCCTTTGTGAAGTTTTGTATCGACGGGAATAATCGAATGACTCGCTGCGCGGGTTCTGCGAAGGTCTGAATGGTAAGCGTCAATGACGGGTTGATCATTCATAGATGAATGAATCGTAGTGATGGTGCCGGACTCGATGCCGAAGCTTTCATCCAATATTTTAATGATAGGCACAATGCAGTTGGTTGTGCACGAGCCGTTTGAAACAATGTTATGTTCCGGTTTCAGCGTCTGGTGGTTAACGCCGTAGATGATCGTGTTATCCAAATCGGTCGAGCCGGGGTGTGAAAATAGAACCTTTTTTGCACCCGCAACGATGTGTTTTTCGCCATGAGCTTTGTTGCCATACACACCAGTACAATCCAAAACGATGTCAACCTTGAGATCCTGCCAAGGAAGCGGTTCTATATCGGCAAAATGAAAAATGCGGACAGAATCAACGCTATTATTTTCGCGGTGAATAAACAGATGACGCTCGTCATAAGTGACGAGATTCTTAAAACGTCCGTGAGTGGAATCATATTGTAACAAATGAGCCATTGCGTTTGGTTCTGCAAGTTCGTTTACCGCGACTATTTCAATGGTCTTATGTTTATCGCTTTCATACAAAGCCCTGAGAACGTTTCTTCCTATACGGCCGAAACCATTGATGGCAACTCTAATCATCTTTACATCTTCCTTCAACTTAACGTGTTACGCAGGTATTAATAATTCGCTCTCATCAGTATCTTCTCAAAAATGATGATAAGGACGTATATATTACCGGCGCGCTATAGCAATGATTTCTTTCATGTTAGAAACCGCTTTGCTTAGTCCATCAAAGGCTGCACGACCAATAATAGAGTGACCAATGTTCAACTCATAGATATTCGGAAGGGCAGCAATCGCAGCGACATTGTGATAAGTGAGGCCATGACCTGCATTCACAATAATACCGAGACTGACGGCATAGGTTGCTGCAGTCGAGATTTTTTCGAGTTCAATCTGTTGGTCGTGCTCTGTTTTGGCGTTGGCGTAATGGCCGGTATGCAGCTCAATAAATGGTGCTCCACACTCTTTGGCAGCAAATATCTGTTCATTATCCGCGTCTATAAATAGGGAAACGTGGATACCTGCCTGACAAAGGGTTTGTGTGGCAGCTTTGACTTTATCTAACTGGCCTTTGACGTTTAATCCGCCTTCAGTCGTTAGCTCTTCTCGTTTTTCAGGAACGAGGCAGACAAACTCTGGTTTTACTTCTAGCGCAATTGTCACCATTTCGTCGGTAACGGCCATCTCAAGATTCATACGAGTTTGAAGGGTGTCACGAAGAATACGAACATCCCTGTCTTTTATATGGCGTCGATCTTCTCGTAGATGGACGGTTATACCATCTGCACCTGCTCTTTCTGCTATTTCAGCAGCATGTACGGGGTCTGGATATTTAGTACCACGTGCATTTCGTAGTGTGGCAATATGGTCAATATTGACCCCTAATAAAACTGAGCTCATTCTGTTACTCCATTTTTGATACTGGAATTGATAGGTGTTGTGTTAAAATAGGATGATAAATGCGATTTATTATCGATTATATATACCTTGTTCATCGTGATTTGGTGCGGCTATAAATAGACAGTTAGCAAAGGTAAGGCAAAATAGAATTAACAACGGTATTAAAATGACCACTTACAAACATTGAAAAACAAATTGAAAATATAAAATAACTATAATTTGTTGTAATTATTAATGGATGTAGGTTGTTTTTTGTTGGTGAGGAATCACCGAAGAAAAGATTAAATAGCAGAAATGCGCGCAGAAATATTATAGTCGATATTAAACCAAGCCAATTGCATTGGCTCCAACACTGTTTTTTGACGTGTCATCATTTGTATAATCCTAACAATGCCTATTTGTGTTCTCTATTGTATCGGGCAAGGAATAACATACAAATAATTCCCATGAAAACGTGAACACGTATACGTTTTCACAATCGGGATTCTTTAGAAACGGTTTCTGCGCATTTCCATTACAATATATTTCGACGTTTCGATTAACTTTTCTCTAAACCATTGATGACTCGGGTCGTGGTTGAACTTCTTTAACCAGATAAGATAATTTGACATCTTTTTGTAGTCAAAAGGAGGGCTAAAGATCTGCAATTTCAAATGCTCTTCAAATTGCAACGCTATCGATAATGGGACGACAGTAACGTAATCTGATTGGCTACAAAATAGCAAGTTATTGAATATTGATCGGCCATGATACGCGACCTTCCGCTTGCTAATATCTATGTTGGTATAGTGTCCAAGGCTGCGTATTTTGTTTCTAGTTCTTTCTAACACAACATGGGTTTCGTTCATATATTGAGATTCTGTCAGTTCGCCTTTAATCCGGGGATGATCTTTTCGGCAGACAATGACGAAGTCACTTTCAAACAATAATGTCGACTCTATGCTTGGATGATTTGGCGGGAATATATCGACCATAACGTCGAATTTTTGTGTAAGTAAATCGTTGTACATCTTGTCATCATCATCGGGTTGGTCGAAGACTTCTAAGCTGATACCTTTATTTTTTTTGTTAGCAAACCTATTGAGGAAAAACCATTGAAGGTGCTCGGGTGCCGTCATGAAAAATTGCCGATTTGAAGCCTCAGGGTCAAATTCTCCGAGGGCCTCAAATACTCGATTAAGTTGTTGAACGGGTCCTTGAATCTGCTCGTATAAGTTTGTTGCATAAGCTGTTGGTGCTACACCTCGTCCACTCCGGATAAACAGATCTTGCCCTATCTCATTTTTTAGTCTTGCTAACGAGGTACTGATCGTGGACTGGTTAGTACTCAAATGCTCTGCGGCCTTACTTAAACTACCGTGTTCCATTACGGCAGCAAATACGGCCAACAAGTTAAAATTTGGAATATCGTTGCTCATAGGTTGCTGTTCTTCTTCCGTTACACACCCCAATACTAATCAATCGTGAAAGCGATGTATAGGTCGATATCGCACATAAAAATAGGCTATGTGACGACTATTATCGGCGAAATTGTTGTTTTATTTCGTTGAATTTACATAATTCATCGTAATTACGATGAATTGAATTCGGATTAGCCTGTGGATTCATAGCGGTGAGTTACCTAATAATGACAGCAAGAAATTACTCAACTGTTTAAAATAATATGAGGTCATTACCATGACTAATTCGTTTAAGAAAATGGCTCTACCCGTTGCGATTGTGAGTGCTCTACTTACATCGAGTTATGCCACTGCTACTCCCGTTGTAGAAGCAACGTCAAAAATAGGTCAAGAATTTCAAACTAGCTCTGCTGCTCAGTACCAAAATATCGATATTGACGCACGCTATAAAAGTGATGTTTTATTCGAAAACAAATCTAATCTATTTTGGGGTAAAGGCAAGCGTATCCAAGTATTGTCTAAAACAGGTAAGACTTTAGCGTACACAGCAGAATCAGAGAACGTGCATCCAACGCTAACCAAGCATGGTCGTAAGATGGATCAGGCTATCATTCAAATTGATGACAATGTCTACCTTGGTTACGGTTTCGGACTAGATACCCCAGTCATGATAGAAGGTGATGACGGTATTATTATCGTCGATCCCGGCGAGTCAGTTCAAATGGCTGAGTCGGTAAAAGAGCAGTTCCGTAAGATTACCGATAAACCAGTAAAAGCGATCATCTACTCTCACAATCATATTGACCATATCTCTGGCGTGCGGGCGTGGGTAACGGACGCAGAAGTGGATTCTGGTGAAGTAAAGATCATTGCGCAAGAAGGGTTAACGGCTGCGGTGGCCAACTGGTCTTCCAATCTTGGTACATTATTCGGTCACCGTACTTCTTACACAGGTGCTAAGCATGTTGAAGAAGGAGAGTTTGGCACCGTTAATGATGGGTTAGGTCCTCGTTTCATGCAGGGTGATATCTCATTTATAAAACCTAACATGGCTTTTAAGGATAAGTTAGAGATCACGATTTCTGGTGTAAAATTGGAGATCGCCAATGTGCCTTCTGAAACAAAAGACGAAATCGTTGTTTATCTGCCAGAGCAAAAAATTCTGCATGCGGCCGAAGTTCTGCAGGGCGAAAATTTTCCTAACCTTCATACAATCCGCGGTACTAAGTTTCGCGACCCATCAATGTGGTTTAAAGGCATAGACACTATGCGTCAGTTTGATACGGAGATAATGATCAACTCTCATGGTCGTCCTGTTGAAGGTAAAGAAGCCGTTGCAAACGTCTTAACTGCATACCGAGATGCGATTCAATACACACATGATCAGACCATTCGTTTCATGAACAAAGGGATGACACCCGATGAGTTAGTAGAAGTGGTTAAACTGCCTAAGCATCTTGCTGAACACCCTTGGTTGGGTGAACATTACGGTACTGTGGCTCATGCTGTTCGTCAGATCTATGTTGGTTACAATGGCTTCTTTGAAGGAGACCCATGGCAGTTAGAGCCGATGGCTTATAACCAACGCGCTGCAGCCTTTGTTGAAATAATGGGGGGTCGAGACAATATCATCACGACAGCGAAAGCAGCAATCAAAGCAGAAAACTACACATTTGCAGCGGAAATTTTGTCTTATCCTATTACGGTAAATAAAGATGATTCAGAAGCTCGTCAATTAAAAGCCGTTGCTTATAAGACGTGGGCAGCAGACCAAGTGAATATTAACTGGCGTAATTGGGCGCTTAACTCAGCGGCAGAATTAGAAGGCACACGTGACTTCTCTAACCTGATTAGTTTTGCTTCTGTTGATGTATTGACTGCGTTACCAAGTAAACAAATCTTCGACATGATGACGTCGACTTTGATTGCAGAGAACACGCTCGATGTGCAGATGTCGTTGACATACAACTTTGCGGATACTAACGAATCATTCACTATTGAAATTCGTAACGGTATTGCTCAGTTGCATGAGAAAGCGTTGCTAGGTGCAGGTGTCCAAATCAACACCACTCGTGCCGTTCTAAATCATGTATTAGCAGCGGGTCCAAACGCTCAACAGGTTATTGGTAAGAACCTTCAATCCGGTGATTTCACGTTCTCAAACGGTGACATAAAGAGTTTTGGTCAGTTTATGAGCTATTTCGATAAGCCAATGACCCCTGAAGAGATTATGCTCATTGTTCGTTGATACTTGTTGTTTAAGGCTACCACATCTCGTCATCCCCACTTTCGTCGGGATGACGAGGAATTAATGAACACTTCGTCTTAAATGATTGGCATTAGTCGTTATGGCGTTTTTTATGTCGAGTTTCATTACCTTGTTTTTCAAGTACCGTATGGTATGCACAATCCTCATTAGAAAACATAGGGTAGATTTGGTGATTTATATGAAATTTAAAATCGTAATATTCCTTCTTATCTTGGTTTCATCTTATAGCTACGCGTGCGGTTTACATCAAAGCACAGGGTTCAATTTGGTTACTGAACCCGGATCGTTAGAGGTATTTGAGAACGTCATAGCGGTAAGGCAATCCAATGCATTGGGGAACGTAACGAAGCCTGAACACTTTCTGCTATATTCCTTTAAAGGTGCACTCAATAAGTCGCATAAAAATAAAATTAATTTCAGTATTTTTGAGGCGGTAAAAGGTCATTACAGTGAAGTAATATTCGGTCATTCTATCGATGTCTTGGGGCGTGATACATTACCGACAGGAAATGATGTATTGGTGATTACTGAGTTAGATGTGCTTGATGCATTAGCCACAAGAGCATTGTCATGGTCGGAGGCTAAGGATCAAGGATTAGTTAAAGTTAGCGGCCAAGCCCATGATGTCGACGCCTTGGATAATTGGTTTACGACGCTTTTCCCAAATTCTATTCATTGAAATTAACCATCGTTAATTACGGTATGGAGTGACGCAAATGTGCATGCTTCTAACTTTATGAACACGCAGTACGTGGAAGGTTGTTACTCGGTTTAAACTGTGTATCCTTAGTGAATAGTCGATGAGAAAATTTGACCAATGCATTCGGTTAATGTCATCGCAGATGAGCCACCGCATAACGACTAATAGGTAAATCAAGGACGTCAAATGAGAAGCGAATACAAGATTCCAAAAATTGGTTTGGGTTTATGGAAGATCAATAAAGAACAGTGTGCTGATACGGTATATAACGCGATTAAACTTGGTTATCGACTGTTAGACAGTGCTTGCGATTATGGCAACGAGAAGGAAGTCGGTGAAGGGATAAAACGCGCCATTGCGGAAGGAATCGTCACCCGGAAAGAGTTGTGGATTACCTCTAAACTCTGGAATACATTCCATAAAAAGGAACATATAAAACCGGCATTACAACGTACGCTCTCTGACCTCGGTGTTGATTACCTAGACTCCTATCTTATCCATTTCCCCATCGCTCAACCCTATGTACCATTTGAGACGCGTTACCCGCCAGAATGGCTACTTGATCCAGAGGCCGACAAACCAACAATGGAACTCGCACCTGTTCCTTTATATGAAACGTGGCAAGGTATGGAAGCGCTTGTTGAATTGGGTTTGGTTAAGAATATTGGTGTTTGTAATTACAATACCGGACTTCTGAATGACCTAATGGCATACGCAAAAATTAAACCATCTGAACTTCAAATTGAGTCTCATCCTTATCTTACTCAGGAAAAATTAATAAGATTGGCGAATAATTATGGTATTTCAGTGACCTCATTTTCACCTCTAGGTTCGCTCTCTTATCTAGAAATGAACATGGCAGAAACGCTGGATTCTGTACTCAAAAAGCAGGTGGTTATTGATGCTGCAAAAGCTCATAACAGGACCCCAGCACAGATAGTATTAAGATGGGGAATACAGCGCGGTTGTTCGATTATTCCCAAAAGTACCAATATCGGACGCTTGCAGGAAAATATATCCATTTTTGATTTCTCACTCACAGACAATCAGATGGCTGAGATCTCAAACCTAAATATTAATCGCCGTTTTAACGATCCCGGTGATTTTTGTGAAGCTGCATTTGACCGCTTTATGCCGATATACGATTAAGGGAATAGGTAAGGTGAGATAAACCATACGCCAGCGATTGCTACCGTATGGTTTATATTAAGCTCGTTTTGTTGGTTTGCCTAAACGTTGCGAAGATTGCGCGAGATTATGTCGGCCACTCTTCTGAACTCAGTCAGTTCTTGTTCGGAGAGGTTTTCTTGCATTTTATTGTGCATGTTGCTCTGAGTCTCGGATACTAACTTCATCAAGGCTTTGCCACCCTCTGTTAGTACCAAAAGCTGGCTTCTTTTGTCCTCAGGATTAGCACTCTTCGACAACCAATCCTTATCAATCATCTCTTTAATCAGACGAGCTATCTGCGCTTTATCTCTAGAAAAGAAGTTGACGATATCATTGGCCGTGCAAGACTCATTTTTTTCTATAAAAGTTAAACATCTGATATGCATGGAATTTAATCCAATTTCGCTCGCTTTAAGTGTTGACCGCATTGTTAAACGGCATAAGTGAACCATATTGAAAATAGTGTCGGAGATAGAATCGTTGCTCATAAAAATAACCTCACAATATAGTTGACATAGTCAACTATTAAGAACTATAGTAGACTTTATCAACTTAATTACTATTGTTCAAGTTAAAGAGGAAAACAGAATGCGACCAAATAAACCAAAAGCGCGTTTAACACACGTGTCAAAAATTATCGAACTTTCTCCACATATGCGTCGCATTGTTTTGACTGGAGAGAGTATGCAGGACTTTCCTATTGATTTGGAAGGCTCGTATGTGAAGGTGGTTTTGCCGTCACAAGATGATAATGAACGCAAGATGCGTTCATATACTATTCGTTTTTTTGACCCACAGACGAGAGAGTTGGGGCTCGATTTTGTCATCAATCGCCATAATGGTCCTGCTACCAATTGGGCAAAGCATGCAAAAATTGGAGATAGCATTATGATTGCAGGTCCAGGGCCGATGAAAATGACCAATTACAATCACCATAGTTATTTGTTGGTTGGGGACATAACTTCGATAAATGCAATAAACGGATATGTACCAAGGTTTCGACCCGGAACGGACGTGAAAGCGATCATTGGGGTTCCTACTCGTGCAGATATAATAGAGATGGATTATGACGATTCAAAAAATACAGAATGGTTTGTGGAAGATGAAGCCACTATAACCCTAGAGGAAAAAGTTCTAAAGGTGGCACAAGGGATGTCGAAAGACACCCATGTGTTTTTGGGATTGGAAGCTAGAAGCATTCGTTCACTGCGTCCGGTATTACAAGAAGATATCGGCCTTGATAGACTGAATATTTTTGCCGTAGGTTATTGGAAAAAAGGCGTCGATGCTGACCGATTTGGCGCTCAAAAGAAAGTTAACCCAGTATAGTCGTTAACGTTGTGGTCTATTTATCGATCGACGGCTTTCAATTCATCACCCTTATATCGATCTTTCGATGCGCTTTTATTCGTTCATGGATGACTTCAGTTGATTTACCCAGTTTTCAACTCGCTCATGTGTACGTTCCGCTTGTCTTTCCATATCGATAGCAAGGCCGACAAACCAACCGTTTTTCTCGGCCCTCGATTCCGAATGCGTATAGCCTTTAGAAGGCCACGGACCAATAAGTGTCGCGCCTGCTTCTTCGCATGCTTGCGCAAGGTCGGCCATGGCATCCACAAAAGTATCGGCGTAGTCGCTCTGATCTCCTAAGCCAAAGACCGCAACCTTGGTGTTTGTCAGATTAAGATCTTCGATGTCATCGAGTACATAGTCCCAGTCAGACTGAATCTCGCCGTTGTTTACCGTAGGCGTACCGAGAATGATAAGGTCATATTGTTCTAAGTCTTCCAATTCTATATCTGCGATGTCGTAGCTATCGACATTAAATTGCTGAGCGATAAGCGTGGCGACTTTTTTTGTCGAACCGGAGTCACTTCCATAAAATACGGCGATGTTTGCCATTGTTGTTCTCTCTTTATTTAGTGTTTATACCAATTATAATTGTATGGACTAATCGAATGTCGATACGTTTGGTGTTATTTCCATTCAGCTAATTGATTAAGCAATGACTGTCTATGTTCGACTTGAGATTGCAGTGAAGCAATCCCTTGTAGATAACGTTTATGGTCCCTTGTTGAAAGCTGATTAAATCGATTTTGGCGTTCAATAAAGTGTTCCACCCCGAGTTTCGCTGGGGGTGAATCAAGCTGAAGCGCAGCTTTACCTTTGGTTTTTCGTCTAGGATCAAATCGGTAGAGTGGCCACAAACCTGTATCGACAAGTTGTTGCTGTTGCTCGATGCCTTCAGACATGTCGATACCATGGGTAATGCAGGAAGCGTAAGCGATAATCAAAGATGGTCCGGGGTAAGATTCTGCCTCCTGAATCGCTTTCAAGGTCTGATTCATATTCGCCCCGATGGCGATAGTGGCGACGTAAGCGTTGCCATTCATCATGGTGGTAATACCAAGATCTTTTCCTGCTGTCTGTTTACCTTCACTAGCAAACTTAGCGATGGCACCCGTCGGTGTTGCTTTCGATTGTTGCCCACCGGTATTGGCGTAAACCTGATTGTTTAGCACTATGATGTTGACGTTTTTTTTGCCTGCTAGCACGTGGTCCACACCGCCATAGCCGATATCAAATGCCCACCCGTCACCCCCTATAATCCATACGGACTTTGAGACTAATGAATTGGCATATTGCGTCATCGAATGCCTCTCATCAGTCAGCTGTTTCAGGTGCCTGATATTCTCACGTTGCTTCGCGATTCCTTTGACTGAGGAATCATTAACCAGTTTAACGATATCTTCGAATAGAGGTTTCGGAAGAAAATCTTGCATGGCTTTAAGTTGAGTCAGTGCGATATTTTGCTCGCTTTCTAACGCTATGCGCATACCCAGACCAAACTCTGCATTATCCTCAAATAGGGAGTTTGCCCATGCAGGCCCTTGTCCTTGTTTGTTTTGGCTATAAGGTGTGGTGGGTAGGTTCCCTCCATATATCGAAGAGCAACCCGTCGCGTTGGCAATCAGCATATGGTCACCGTACAGTTGTGTAAGCACTTTGATATAAGGGGTTTCCCCACAGCCAGAGCAAGCTCCAGAGAACTCAAGCAATGGCTCCAAAAGCTGGCTGCTTCGGGCGTCGATGCGCTTTACCTCGATAGGTTTAAGTTCGGGTAATTGGGTGAAGTATTCAAAATTCTGGTTTTGTTCTTCTGATACTGATGCCCTAGCCACCATTATCAATGCTTTTTTTGAACCATCACCTTCATTCAGAGTAGGGCACATATCCACGCAAAGCTGGCAGCCAGTGCAGTCTTGAGGAGAAACTTGAAGGGTGAATCTTTCACCATGGAAGTCTCGTCGTTTATAGTCTGTGGTTATGAAGGATTTAGGTGCATCCTTTAATGACAAGGTGCGACTGACCACTTTTACTCGAATAGCGGAATGAGGACAGACTAAGCTGCAGATATTGCATTGGGTACAACTTTCTTGATCCCATTGTGGGACAAAGCTTGCGATATCCCGTTTTTCCCATTTGCTGGTGGCAGTGGGCCACTGACCATCAACGGGAAAGACACTGACGGGTAATTGATCGCCACGGTTTTGTAAAAGTTCAGCCGTTATTTTTTTTACAAGCTCTGGCGCGTGATGCGAGACAATTGGCACGTAATCAGGTTTGTTCAATGCGTTAACATTGGGTAAGACCTCAAATAAAACGGCTTCGGTTTTCGCTACTGTCGCCAGATTGGCATGGATTAACTTATCACCCTTACGTTGATAGGTTTTTTTAATGGCTTCGTTTTGTCGTTCAAATGCCTGTTCAGGCGTGAGTAATTCGGTCAATAAAAAGAAAGCACGTTGCATAATATTGTTAATACGACCGCGAATACCACATCGGTTCGCGAGGTCGTTGGCGTCGATAGTGTACATCTTTAAATTCTTTTTAAGGATATGGTTCTGTTCGCGGTAATTGAGCTGACCCCATAACTCGTCTGCGGAATAGACAGAGTTAAATAGAACGGTTGCCCCCCGTTTGGCGTGGGCAAGAATGTCGTTGTTTTTAAGCAGGCTAAACTGGTGACAACCAAGGAAGTCGGCTTCATCTATGAGATAAGGTGCATCTATTAGAGTGTTATCGAATCGCAAATGAGATGTGGTCATCCCCCCACTTTTTTTGGAGTCGTAAACAAAATAACCTTGGGTAAACCAAGAGCTGTCGGAGCCCACTATTTTGATGGTATTTTTATTTGCACCGACGGTACCGTCTGATCCTAACCCATAGAAAAGTGCCCGGAGTGTTGACTCGTCATAATCAGTGCTTGTATGGACTAACGGTAGCGAAAGGTTGGTGACGTCATCGGTTATACCGACCGTAAAGCTATGAAAAATGGTACCAGACTCTATAGCAATGTAGATTGACTCTGCATGACGAGGGGTGAATTCTTTTGAAGAGAGTCCGTATCGTCCACCAAAAATTTCCGGGATGGGGGTGCTATGGTGTGCGTGCCAACCTTGTGACATTGCTGCGACCATGTCGAGGTATAGTGGTTCGCCGATGGCGCCAGGTTCTTTGGTCCTATCCAGTACGGCAATGCTTTGAATCGTTGGTGGAATAATGCTTAAGCAATGTTCTACAGAAAAAGGGCGGAATAGATGAACGCATAGAACGCCGACGCGTTTGCCCTGTTTTTGCAATCCAGTAACGGTTTGCTTCACGGTGCTCGTGGCGGATCCCATCACGACAATAAGTGCGATGGCCTTTTCATCACCAACATATTGAAATGGTTGGTAATGACGTCCGGTAAGCTTGCCAAACCTTTCCATCATGTCGACGACGATGTTAGGGCAGATATCGTAATAACTGTTTACCGCTTCCCTTGCTTGAAAGTAGGTGTCTGGATTCTGTGAGGAACCTCTGAGTGTCGGGGCGTCTGGTGTCAGTCTTCGTTGAAAGTTTTGTGTAATAGCGTCTTCATCTAACATCTTTTCTATTGTGTCATTATGGATAGTTTGGACGTGGTTTAGCTCATGAGATGTCCTGAATCCATCAAAAAAGTGTACAAAGGGGATGCGGCTTTGTAACGTGGCAGCCTGAGCAATTAATGCTAAGTCGTGGGCTTGTTGGCTGTTATTGCTTGAAAGCATGGCAAAGCCTGTTTGACGTACTGCCATCACATCGGAGTGATCGCAGAAGATAGAAAGGGCGTGTGTTGCCACTGTTCTCGCCGCGACATGCAGTACAAAGGGGGTGAGTTCACCCGCTATCTTATACATATTTGGGATCATTAATAACAATCCCTGTGATGAAGTAAAAGAGGTGGCCAAAGAGCCTGCCGTTAATGCCCCGTGTACAAGACCCGCCGCTCCGGCTTCCGACTGCATCTCGTAAATACTAGGTATGACGCCTCTGAAGTTAGTGACTTGGTCATTCGTCCACTCCTCGCAATGCTCTGCCATGGCTGAAGATGGTGTGATCGGATAGATGCCGATGACATCGTTACAGCGATAAGCGACAGAAGCCGCGGCCTCATTGCCGTCCATTATCCTAATTTCTGTTTCTTTTTGATCGGTGGTGGTCCCCACCTTTTTGTTTACGTTCATGTTCTACCTCAGTCGTGATTAGGAGCACTTGGGTCGTATCCTTTGGCCCACTGTCGAATGATATCCATGTCTTCTTGTTTGCGTTTTTCAGCATTGTCATCGGTGATTTGACTAAAAACATATTGAGGTTTGTTGGAACTACTGGTTTTTAGAATCAGGGTAATGTCTTGATGCAAAGCCAATAGGATGAAGCCGGATGTCACGGCATAAAATAGATATAAAAAATGTTTTCTCATGCTTATGACTCCTCAACAGAGATGGCGCTTGGTTGCTTGTTTTTGAGGTGTATATTGGTACGCTTGTTTTGGGGGAGTCTGTCCTGTTTTCCTGCAAGATTTTTCTTGTTCTTGTTCTTTTTCGGTTTGGTTACCTGTTTATACCACTCCTTTATAAAGAGTAGATAGTCGGTCATTGCATTAATAGGACAGAGGGTTTTACACCAAGGACGATGAATGAACAGCGAGGTGATGAGCAGCAAAATTGTCGGAATAAATAGATAGATAGAGCCCACCATGCTGAACATAATACCGAATGGTTCAAAGGTGAACGCCGCAGGATTTCTAAAGAACAAACCACCGCTCAACGTCACCAATAAAATAAGCCGTGGGAACCAATGAAAGGCTTTGTGTTTAAGGTTGATGGTTTTCGCATTAGTAAGTTTGGAGAGACATTGTTGAGTGGTACCCATGGGGCAGATCATCTGGCAATAAATATTTTTGTTAAACAACAGAATATAGCCGACACTGAGTATCAGAAGAATAATGGCCGTATAGTTTCCAAGGCCTGATGTCCATGCCCCCGAGATTAATATTCCCATGGTGGCAGAAGAAACGAGGGCAGCCGAGTAGAAACCAAATATAAGCAGAGCGGAAATCATCACGGTCCATTGCATCTTGTTTTTATGGATGCTGGTAGAGCGGCTGATATAAATGGCCAATAGGAAGAACACCACCGCGAGTCCATCAAGGAAGCCTACCGTATCAAATGGGCTAGACGCTTCTTTTAGGCGATAGCCAAATATCTGCTCACGAATTGGATCTGTGGCATTATTCGCGGCGTTTAGAATGCCGTTTGAAGATAGCGTTGCGCCGCTTATGGCATCGACGTGAATCTGACTTCTGCCCATTGTGCTAAGGAACTTATTCACCAAACCATTCTCAATCACCTTGTTTACATAGGAGGCGGTGTCCTTGATGGATAGGATACTGGCTTGCTCAATGGTACCTTGTATATTCATACGGATTGCGACGCTAAGTTCACCACCGTAGCCAACCCCTTGCCCGACGCCCAACCATGCTTTTTGTTCGTCGTTTTCGGTGATTTTGTAAAGGTTATCATCAACCTTTACAAGCTGCTGGTTCTCTTCTAGCAATGAATTTAGCATAGTGCTTTGACGTTGAGATATTTCAACGCCGCCAAACCACCAAGCGGCAATAAGCAACAATAACGAAGCTATAGCGGCAACTTTTTCGACGACAAGGTTAAATTTCTGTTTGGATCTTCGAGCCATGACCTACCTACCAAAAGGGTATAAGCGTAATTTTTGCTAATGGTAGCGTTATAGCGAATGGTATAAAGGTAGATAACAACCCATTTCAGATACAAAAAGTCCAAACATAGTTAAGGTTGATTTTCATCAATGGTAAAGGGGAATGATGAGTTATGTTTTCCCCTAATGATTTATTTACGCTCGAAATAAGGTCTGTTATTGCTGTGTGTTAAATCGATGATTTAGTTCCAATGATAGATAGAAAGACCGAGTGTTTGCCCGTGAAAACTCTAATTGATCCACCTGCATAAATTTACTACTGAGTATACTGTAGTTTGGTCTATTTGACGGCAGAGTAGGACGTTTGTTCATAGGCCCGATTTGATAAATATAGTAATCTGGGTCCTCAATCAGAATGCTTTCGATGTTAAATTTGGCAACCTTGCGCCCCGTGGGTGCGATAAGGTCACCGCCCGCAGCGCCGATAATACCATTCACTATGCTCTTATCTCCTGCCACCATAAATGGGCTTTCTGTTACTTCAAACACCACTCTTGGTCTTTGCTTCAATGGTTGAATTTGTTCGCGAACATGAACAAGCTCTTGGACAAGTTTATTGGCCTCAGACGGTCTATTTACCCGTTCACCTAAGCTTGTTATCTGCGTAAGGATTTGGTCCAATGTGACGGGGTCGTACTTCATCACCTCTACGTCCAGTTGTTGCGACATATACTCAGAAAAAAATCGGTTTGAACTGATGATAAGAAGGTCAGGTTTTAGGCCTTTTAGTAACTCGACATTTGGCTTGATGTGAGAACCTACCTTTAGCGCATTGGGGAAGTCGTCGTTACTGCGAGTAACGCCGACCACCTTGTCCTGAACGCCAAGTCTAATCAATATGTCACCAGCTGCGGGTGCAAGTAGGACAATTCTTTCGTAGGCTAAAGCTTCAGGAACAGAAACTAAAGCTAGTAGTATCAGAAGACACCGTAACATCGTAGACCTCGGAGAGTAGTTGTGGGGTAACTTGGTCCCTAAGGACATCATAAATAAGCTCCCCTTTTTTAAAGAAAAGGAACCGTTCAAAATAGCGATACGCAAGATTGATATCGTGCACAGAAGTGATGACCGTCTGTGGCAACTGGTGTAGGTGGTCAAATATCTCTAATGTATGACGGATATCTAAGCTGGAGTTGGGCTCATCTAAATAGATAATCGGGGCTTCCTGATTTAACACGCGCGCTAACATCACTCGACGTTTTTCACCGCCAGAGAGGTCTGAATAACTGCGTTTCTTATACTGTTCGATATCCAGTAACTTCAGTAGCTCGATGGTCTTGTCTTTATCTTGTTGTTGGAACTCATTGGTTTTCAAGTGTACATATCTTCCGAGCAGCGCAACCTCTAGGACGCTAAACGGAAATGAGATATCTGAAAACTGGGGTAGAACGGAAAACAGTCTCGCTCGCGTCGAGTGGGCGATCTCTTCCAATGGTTGTTGCTGATAAAATATGGATTGTTGAGGGGTTTCGATTAACCCAGCAAGCAAATTTATCAATGTACTTTTTCCGCAACCGTTCTCGCCCATTAGTGCCACTTTCTCACCAGATGCAATGGTTAATGAAGGGACGTTAAGGGAGAAATCGCTTCTGCGATATTCTAGATTTTGAATCTTGATATTAGCCATTCCAGAAGTGCTCCCTTCGGTGCTTTAACAGATAGAAGAAGAACGCACCACCGAATACCGCCGTCATAATACCGACTGGTAGCTCCGCCCCGCCTGGGATTATCACTCTCGCAATCGTATCCGATGCCATAAGCAGAAACGCACCAAACAAACTGGAATAAAAGATATTATGTTTCATATCGCTGCCAAAAAGACTGCGAGAGATATGAGGAACGATGAGACCAACAAAGCCGATAATCCCTGAAAAGCTGACCGCCACAGAAACCAGTAAGGTCGAGGCGATAAACACTTTTGAACGGAGGCGATGGACATTGACACCAAGGCTCTGTGCCGAGTGTTCATCTAGAGCCAAGATGTTCAGTTTCATTGAATTGCGGTGCAGATAAAAGAAGACGCCCGAAAACAATAAGGTGCAGATGGTTAGCCTTTCTAGGTTGACCATAAAAATGCCCCCCATTAACCAATAGACAATAGAGTTTAATGAGTCCTCAAAATAGTACTTAGAAAAGCTTATCACCGCAGAAGCGACCACATTCATAACGACCCCGGCTAAGATCATCGTAATTGGATTAATCCGTCCGGCTGTCAGGGACATTCGATAAACCATAGTGAGTCCACCTAACCCTGTTATAAAAGCAAATACAGAGACAAAGTGAACCGGCATACCAAGGGAAATGGCTAACACGGCCCCCAATGCTGAGGATGAAGCCGCGCCAGTGGTAAAGCTGTCTGCCAAAGGGTTTTTCAGCGTAAGTTGATAGATGCTGCCGCTAAGACCGAGCATGGCACCGATAACGGCCGAAAATAACACTCTAGGTACTCGAAGTTCGGTCAGAATTTTGTATTCGATCTGCGACATATCAAAAGGATTGATCCAATTGGGACCGATCAGCGTTGAAAGCAGCATACAAATAATAAAGATAGTAACTAATGTCCACCTCATGCTTCGACCTTATATACAATTCGATTGGCAACAAACAACAATATGAGAGTTAGAACAAACAATATAGCCAATGATGAGGTGTTAAATGGGGTATCCAACAGAGAAGAGCGAATGAGATCTGCGCTGTAAGTTAGTGGGGAAAACTTAGCCAGTATCTGAATAATCATGGGCATCTGGTCGACAGGAAAAAATGTGCCAGAAAGAAACATCATCGGGGTAATCACAAATGAATTCATGGTCGCCTGATCTCTATGATTTTTCATCTTGAGTGAGATGATAAAACCGATAAGCGCAAAGGCAACCAGATGCAGCAGTAATGCCAAGGCAAACTGAATTGAGAAATGTAAACTGATACCACAAAAAACGCTATAAATTGCCACGACAGCGACGGGAATCATGCCTTTGGTGACGCCATAAGCCACTTCGCCAGCCACGATTTGCCACCGCTGGTTAGGTGACAACAGGTACTCCTCAAATATCTTCAGATAGAAACGACTGATATTGATTTCGCTCGCGATATTATAGCTATGGTTCATGCTCGACATCGCTAAAAGTCCCGGTAACAAAAATGTGAGATATTCGATACCTTCAATAGTGGTTCCTTTGCCTACGCCATAGCCGAATGCCATCAGATATAGGAACGGAGGAACCGCTGCTGCCAATATGACACGGATAATCTTTTTCTTTAATACGGTGCATTCCCGATAGTAAATGCCTACGACACCATCAAGCATTCTTTATTAACCTTTTTCCAGTGAAATGGAGGAAAACATCTTCCAATGTGGTTTCTCTGACGCTGGTTTCTCTTACTCTCGTTTTCTTCGAACGGGTTTCCAAAGGTTCGTGAGAGATATCAGCGAGTTTTTCCAACGCTTGCTCTCGGTTATCGAAAAACTCCTGATGAAAATCCTCGGTTTCTATTTCAAGAACATAGCGTCCCAAGTTGTGCTTGAGGTTTTCTGCGGTTCCTTGTGTGATTATTTTCCCGCTATCTATAAAGATAACGCGATCCGCTAATCGTTCTGCTTCCTCGATATAGTGAGTAGTGAGAAAAATAGTGCAGTTACGTTCTTTGTTTATTTTATTGAGAAAAGACCACATTTTCCTTCGACTATGGGGGTCTAAACCCACTGTAGGCTCATCCAAAAACAAGATTTTCGGCTTGTGCATCAATGCGCGTGCGATAACCAGTTTTCGCTTCATTCCACCCGATAGTTTTGAGGCGGGTTTGTCTTTATGCTCTGTTAGCCCGGCGAACTCAAGGCACTCATCGATAGCCTGTGTAAGGTCAGCGCCGCGCATTTTGTACAATAGGCCGTGAACCTTAAGGTTTTCAACAGAGGTTAGTTCTCGGTCAACATTATTGTGTTGAGGTACGACCCCGATTAATCGCCTCAGTTCATGTCTGTTAGAGCGATTTTCTATCTTCTCATACAGAACCTGACCAGAGTCGGGTTCGAGCAGCCCAGTCATCATTTTGATTGTTGTGGTTTTTCCTGCTCCATTCGGCCCCAGAAAGGCGCACACTTCTCCGCAACGAAGGGAAAAACTCATCTCATCGACAGCCTTGCTTTTACCAAAATACCGGGTCAATGATTTAACCTCAATGAAAGCGTCGTCGGTGTGATGTTGGTCTGAAATCATGGCTGTACTGCTCTTTCTATTAAATGAGTATGATCAACGGTGTTAACGTAGCGTTATGTTGGCGTCTTTTGCCGCGTCGACGAGGTGTTGAAGATAGATCTTTTGAATGGATTCTTTGCTACCTAGTCCCTCGAGTAAAGGGGTTACTTTGATGTTTTGCTTCGACAACATCACTTTCCATGAGTCATCATCATCACCAGCCATATCGTTGCTTGCATGGTCTCCAGCCACGACCATTAGCGGTTTTACGGCAACACTTTGTATTGCGTCGCGTTTTAACTGCTCCATTATATTATCGAAGTTAGGATAACCTTCCACTAGGCCAACATAGATATTTACGTCGGGGTAACGTTTATTCATCACCTCTTGCAATTCATAATAGAGACCAGTAGAAAGATGGTCGTTGCCATGACCCATATAGATCAAAGCAGTATTGTTTTCCTTTGCTCGTTTCACATCGCTAGCGAGTGCTTCAGCCAGTTGGTCTAAGTCTTCTCGGTACGGATTGTGTGACCCCCATGTGCCCATTAATGGGCGGCCAAGAACGACTTTATTAAACGGTTTCCATTTCTCTTTTATTGTCTGAATGGAAGCCAGAGCGTCGACAGTGGCTTTAAGATCGATAAACTCTTCACCGTGCGACAACAGCGTCGTTTGAACCACGATATTCTTATAGCCTTCGTTTTGCAGATCAGCCATCGTACCGAGTACGTTTTTAACTTGGTAAAAACCTTGTGGTACCTCGGGATGATTTTTTTGATACTCATCATCCGATGCGCGTCTATGCCAGATTTTACGGATAATACTCGAGGTAAATGCAAATCGGACGGGAGTATCAGGGTAGGCGTTTTGTACCTGTTCTTGTATACCAATAAGTGACCCGATTGCCGTGTCATAGCTTGTACCAAATGCGGCGAGTACAATAGCAGATTTTTCTGTTTTAGCGGGAGAATCCGAAGCGTGAGTAACAGGGATAATAGGCAAGGTGGTCAATAGCCCGATAGAGATGATCTTTAGTGCCTTGCGCGGTATGTTATGTATATTAAACATGCCATTAAAACATTTAGAATTTAACATTTTTATATTCCGTAAGTTTAAGTACAACGTCCTTTCCATCATATGGTGATTCTATTGATGGGGTTCGTGTGACATTTATTTTTGGCTTACAGGATTGAATATCGGGACCGGCCATAAATAGGCCAGTAAACCACGAGTAACCCGCTCGCCTTTACAAACTCTAGTCTCAGAGCTTTTATCATTATTCAGGCAGGTCTCCTGGCTTTTGGGTCAACATCTGGCAGCGCGCCTTCCCGGATATTATCCAGTGGACTAATGTCTGCCGACTCTCCAATTACAGTTGCGGGCACAGCTCAAGCGTCTAACTTGATTCCCTTTTAAGTGTTATTTAACCTAAACACAGAATAATGGGCATTGAGTGATGTCCATTATTCTGTGTTCAGGTCAATTTAATAAATATTACACCTGAATGACAATCATATTGCCTTAAAAACATCAATTATAATAGTGATTAATATCAACAAATATAGATATGTTTTTTTACGTGACATATAAAGAAAAAGAATCGTACGACTATTTAACCGTGTCAAATTAAACAATGACGTTGTGTGAAAATTGTCAGTTATGGTAAATACCATCCCATTTAGGATAGAAATAGGCCATACGTCGATTTTATAATCGTAATACCCTTCTTTATGAGAGGTTCGTCACTGTTTATCGTAGATATTATTTCTATAAGAATTTTTCCTGTGCGCACATACCTCATTTTAATTCAATAATATTAGTAAGTTATATTTTTTGATTAAAAACTCTTCATATCAATTACTGATATTTTTCATGGTTATGGTTTTATCATTTAATCTAAATTGATATTTATCAATTTTATTATCGATGCTGTATGAGAGACTTTGGAAATATTTAGTGATAGGTAGTGCTCGTTTATATCTTCTGAGTACTATTTTATAAAGTGAATCAGGTTAAATCCCTGAACTGTACCCGCAACTGTGAACGAAATATCTAATCTCGTGTGGTTGAATATATACTTCGTAAGTCAGAACCTGCTAAATAACCAACAATCAAACAGCCTGGGCGGGATCACTCAGAGTCATTGTATTTCGATTTCGGCCGCATTTAATGTTTGATTATATATAACTATCCCGATTGTGCCGGAGTTTCTGTTAGTGGGTAAATTAAAGCGTTCGAAAAGCAATAAAGAGCTGCGCTGGGGCTATACCACCGGGGCTTGTGCGGCGGCGGCGGCTCGCGCGGCAGTTCGGATGCTTATTTCGGATAATCCGTTCTCTCAAATAGACATTCAACTTCCCAATCGAGACTTGGTGACATTTCAACTGGTTCGTTTAGAACGAATCGTTGAACGACAAACCGAACAAGTACTTGCCGGTATTATTAAAGATGGGGGAGATGACCCCGACTGTACCCATGGCCTAGAGATTCAGTGTACGGCTAAATGGAGTCGCTATCCCGGCATTCAACTCAAAGGCGGGGAAGGGATCGCGACTGTGACGCTTCCGGGGCTTGAACTTCCGGTCGGTGAACCTGCTATCAACCCGATACCTAGGGCCAATATCCTCGAAATGGTGCGGCTAGAGTGGGATCATTTAACGTCAACATTTCCACCAAACAACAATAATGATTTAGGCGAACCACATTCTGGGCTTGAACTTACTATTTCGGCTCCCGGAGGAGTAGAAGCCGCGAAACAGACCATCAGTGAAAGGCTAGGTTTGATTGGTGGAATCTCTATTTTGGGTACGCGTGGAACGGTAAAGCCATTCTCTACATCTGCTTATGCGGCGTCAGTGAGACAGTCGGTTCAGGTTGCGAAAAGCAATGGTTTAGAACACGTTATCTTAACCACGGGTAGCCGTTCAGAAAAATCGGCGATCAAGCAATGGCCAGAGCTGACAGAATTGGCGTTTATTCAGGCCGGCGATTTTATTGGCGTTGGGTTAAGAGCGGCGAAACGCTTTCACGTAAAGCGGGTCACCTTGGTGGTCATGATCGGTAAATTAGGCAAATTAATTTCCGGTCGAATGATGACTCATGTATCTGGTCATGCTATCGATTTCAAGCACCTTAGCAATCTTGCCAGAGAGGCAAATGTATCCTCTTTCTTATGCGATAAAATTTCTGACGCCAACACCGGACGCCATGTGTTAGAACTGGTTAGAGAAAACCGACCAGAGTTGTTTCTTGAGCGCTTGTGTCAGGAGGCAAAAATGCATGCGGATCATTATGTAACCTATGACCTAGGTATCGACGTCATTTTAATCGATTTCGATGGCAAACCCTTAGCCCGATATCCCGATGTAAATTCTATATCAAACCCCACCAAACCTATTGACCAACTTTCAGGTGAAAAGACATGGACACAATGAAACAGATGACCCAACAAGGGCAGGTAATTGAGAATGACTCGTTCTCAATTATCGATCACGAGGTCCACCAAATTCACGGTGGTCACCCGTTTGACGAGAAGCAGTGGCCGGTTGTGCGAAGGGCTATTCATACCACGGGTGATTTCGAGTTTGCTCAGTTGTTTCGGTTTGGTGATGGGGCAGTGGAAGCAGGAATTGACGCGCTAAAAGCGGGTTGTGCAATTATTAGTGATGTGACGATGATCACCAGTGGTTTAAGCGCCCAGCGACTATCGGTATATAAAAATGATACCCACTGTTTTATCAGTGACGAGGAGGTAATTACCATTGCAAAATCGAAGGGTGAAACTAGAGCTATTTGGGCTATGCGCCGAGCACGGGATCTGGGCTTATTGGATGGTGCGATAATTGGCATCGGTAATGCCCCTACTGCTTTGTTTGAAGTTCTAAGGATGGTGGAAGCGGAGGAGATAAAACCGGCACTAATCGTTGGTATCCCTGTTGGGTTTGTTAAAGCTAAAGAGTCCAAACAGGCCCTCATTGACCAGAGCAAAGTGCCTTATATTGCAAGTGTCGGCCGTAAAGGCGGCAGCCCTATTGTGGTGTCGACTATTCACGCACTTCTTTATCAAACGGTATAAGTCTATGGCAAGTATTACGGTAATTGGTGTGGCTGAAGATGGTTGTATGAGCTTAACCAGCAGGGCAGTTAATGCTGTGTCGAAAGCCAGATTTGTAGCAGGTCATCCTCGTCATATGGCATGGTTTCCTCAATTCGATGGTGCCTTTCTGGATATGACCCAAGGTTTTTCTGTCTGGTTAAATAAGGTGATCGATGCGTCTGAAGAAGGGGATGTTGTGGTTCTCGCTTCCGGTGATCCTCTTTTCTTTGGAATCGGAACCACCTTACTGAAAAGGTTACCAGCAGAAGAACTTCTTTTTGTTCCAACCCAAAGTTCGGCCCAACTTGCTTTTTCTCGATTGGGATTAACGTGGTCGACGGCTCAGTTTCTCTCTTGCCATGGTAGAGAGCGTGCAGGAATGGTGGCACAGATGCAGTCAGGTCATCTGTTTGCGATTTTGACGGATTATAAAAACACACCGCAAATTGTGGCAAAGCACATGCAACAGTTCAGTGAAACAGGCTGGAAACTCACCGTTTGTGAGCAACTTGGTGGAACAGCAGAGCACATTCGTTCGTTTTCGGTCGAGGAATTGGCCAGCAGCGAAATCTTGTTCGATGGATTGAATATCATTGTCGCGCAACGGAAAAAACACGCAAGATGGGGTGGCAATGGTCAGTTTTCTAATGATGATAGCTTTGTCATGCGTATGCCACAAAAGGGACTGATTACTAAGCAAGCGGTTCGAAATCTTGCTCTTACCAGTATGTGCATTCAGTCAGAGGACACGGTTTGGGATATCGGTGCAGGTTCAGGGTCTATCTCGATCGAGTCCGCTAAATTTGCCACAAAAGGCAAGGTGTTTGCTGTGGAATGCAATCAAACTTGCTTTGAACACATTGAAGCGAATATACGCGCGCATGCAACCGATAATGTTCAGCTTATCTCTGACGCAGCCCCGAATGCGCTGATAGACCTGCCTAATCCCGACGCCGTTTTTATTGGTGGAAGTCGAGGCGCGATGAACGACATTCTTTCCTATGTGTGGGGCGCACTCAATAACGGTGGTCGTCTAGTCGTTTCAGCCGTCACGATGGACACCGTCGTAGACATTTATCAATGGGCCAAATCTAACAACCTAAATTTTGATGCACAGCTAGTGAACATTTCTAATACCCAACCACTGGCGCAATACCTTCGCTATCAGGCGGAAAACCCTATCCACCTCTTTTCAATTGTGAAATCTAAATACCCTTCGGGAGAAATTAATGAATAACGGCAAATTCGGTCAGCTATATGCTGTTGGTGTAGGTACAGGTGATAGTGAATTGTTGACACTAAAAGCAGCGCGACTAATTCAGGAAGCTGACGTTGTGGCGATTCCAGAAAAAAATAAAGGAAAAGCGGACTCATTTGCTTGGGAGATAGTGAACGGTGCATTGCCTGAAGAAGAGATCCCAGGAGAGCGTTGTTTTTTACATTTCCCTATGACACGTGACGCAAACATAAATGTTCCGGCTTGGCGCGTGGCAGCGATGACTATTTTTGAACGTCTCAAGCAAGGTAAATCGGTGGTATTTGTTACCGAAGGAGACCCTTCTGTATTCAGCACATGGGCCTATATTCAAGAAGAGCTTGATGAAATAGCACCCGAGATCGTACCGATTATTGTCCCAGGAATCACCTCAATTACGGCGGTCCCTGCTGCGACAAAGATACCGTTGGCGGATGGAATGGAACGTTTTTGCGTCGTTCCTGCGACCTATGGAATTGAAAGCCTTGATAGTCTAGTAAAAGAATTCGATACCATCATGCTTATCAAAGCAGGTCGAATGATCCCTCAATTGTCGGCGAAACTGAAAGAGCTTGGTCTGAGTGATACGGCGACGTATGTGTCTCATGCTAGCACCGATAAACAAGAGATCTACCATGATCTCGACCAAGTACCGGAAGAGCATCGTTATTTCTCTATGGTTCAATTGTCGATTCGTAGCCGCCGTGGCGTCTTACGTGGCAAACAGTCGGTAGCATAAGTAGGTGAGAAGATGAAACTTGCGATTTACGCCATCACCGTAGCGGGCGAAAAACAAGGGGCTAAGCTGAAAAGGGCGCTCCCTTTTGCCGATTTATTTGTTGCTCCAGTTGCGATAGACGTGTCACCAGACGCGACACGATTGATGTTGCCGTTATCAAGCTTTGTTGCTGATAGGTTTAATCAGTATGACGGCCATATCTTCATCTGTGCTAGCGGTATTGTCAGTCGAATCATCGGACCTTTGCTGAAGGACAAAACAAGCGATCCAGCGGTGGTCTGTCTGGATGAGCAAGCGACGTTTGCTATATCCATGCTTTCTGGTCACCGGGGTGGCGCAAATCAATTAACTGAACGAATTGCCCATGTCGTGAAGGCGACACCCGTTATAACAACGGCATCCGATGTGTCGGAGACAGTCTCGGCAGATATGCTTGGTTCCCCATTTGGTTGGGTTCTTGACGCCAATTCAGAACCGTCAATTACAAAGGTTTCGGCCGCTATCGTCAATGAAGAGCCAGTGATTATCGCGCAACAGACGGGTAATAAAGATTGGTGGAAGTACGACAAGCGCATGCCAGCTAACCTCATTAGTCATACTAGCCTTGATGGTGTCGAAAGTGTCCATTATCGAGGCGCAATCCTCATCAGTGATGAATATCAAGTTGATCTATCCGGCTGGGAAAACAAGGTCGTACTTTGGAGACCAAAATCGTTAATTCTTGGTTTAGGTTGCGATCGAAATACACCCTTGTCAGTATTGAAAGCTGGGTTAGTAGCCTTCAGCGAACAGTTTAATCTCTGTTTAGAATCCGTTGAAGCCTTCGCTAGTATTGACCTAAAGGCGGACGAAGTTGGACTGCAACAATTGTCGGAACAGAATCAGTGGTTATTTAACACCTATCCACCGCACCAACTGGATGGACTTGAAGGTATAGAAAGCCCGTCAGATTACGTCAAGAAAGTGACCGGCAGCAATTCTGTGGCAGAAGCGGCAGCATTAAAACTGAGTGGGACTAAACAGCTTGTCGTGCCCAAATGGGTATTCAAGCAAGATGGTTTCAACATGACGATAGCGTGTTGTCGCCGCGAGTTTACCGAATCTTTGGTCAGGCATAAGCGTAAGAACTGGTTTGGTGAAAAAAAGCATGGCAGCGAAGTTCTGCATGGCGATAGCGAGTCAAACACCAATGAAATCAAAGTAAATGCTTACGGTAATGAAGTAGTAGAAGGCTATCAGTGCAAGCCAAAGCATGTGGATTTGGATCGGCCAATGCTGTTCTATAAACACCATATTTTGATCTGTGAAGGCAAACGATGCGCCAAGGCAGGAAGTAAAAATCTTGCACACGACTTGCGGTCAATCTTAAAAACGATGGGACTGTCGACTGGAGAGCGGCGAATAAAAATAAGCAGAACTATGTGTGCCGGTGCTTGTCGTAATCGTTCGACAATGGTGATCTACCAGCGAAGTGACAAATCTCTTTCTTCTGAAAACCAAGAGCCCTCTGAAAATAATGCGCTTTGGCTGCGAGGTATCGAAGCGTTTTCCGAACAGGAATGGAAAGCGTTGTTTAACGCGTTGGCGAATAACAGGCCGCTTTTCGAAGTGATAGACAATAAATATTTCGCGCAGATTGAAAGCGCGGACGAGACGAACCAATTATGAAAAATATAACACCTGCCGAGGAGGCAAACTGTGGCTAAATTATCTTTGGTGGGATTAGGACCAGGAAGCGTAGATTTGATGTCGATCCGCGCTCAGGAAGTGATTAAACAAGCCGACGTGATAGTGGGTTACGGTCTCTATGTGAAACTTATCTCCTCGCTTATCAACAAACAAGCACTGGTAAGAACAGGAATGACCAAGGAGTGGCAGCGTGCCGATGCCGCCATTAAACTGGTTCAAGAAGGTAGGAATGTGGCATTGGTTTGCTCTGGTGATGCCGGCATGTATGCAATGGCGCCTCTTGTGTTTGAACTGCTCTCTTCGCATCAGATTAATATTGAGGTGGAAACTATTCCCGGAATTACTGCGGCTAATGCTTGTGCGTCGTTAGTCGGTGCACCGTTAGGCCATGACAGTTGCACGATTTCGCTGTCCGATCTATTGACCCCGTGGGAGGTCATTACTCGTCGAATAGAAGCGGCGGCAATGGCTGATTTCGCGATTACCTTTTATAATCCGAGGTCAAAAAAACGTCAAAATCATATTGTAGAAGCGCAACGAATCATTCTTAAACACAGACCTCCGACCACGCCTGTCGCCGTTGTCAATGCGGCCTATCGAGACGAACAGAGTGTGCAGCTTTCGACGCTGGAGAGCTTTACCGATCTTGAGTTTGGAATGAACGCGGCGGTCATTGTAGGGAACGAAAGCAGTTATCGTTTCAAGGACTGGATAGTGACCCCTCGTGGTTACAAGAACAAATACATTTTAGAAGATGGCGAGACACGAGAAGGTCAAACACCAGGACGTTCCCTTGAATACGCTTCAACGGAGTTATCTTTTGTTGAACCGCAACATTCTCTTGATAAAGACATGGTACAAAACAGTAAGGAAGTCGTATGACCGTTTATTTTATTGGTGCAGGACCGGGTGACCCAGATCTGATCACAGTAAAAGGTGCAAAGCTAATAGAGACCTGTCCGGTTATTCTTTATGCGGGAAGCTTGGTTCCTAAAGCGGTTATTGAACGCGCTCATCCAGAGGCGAAAGTGTACAACTCTGCCAGTATGGATCTGGATGAAATCACTAAAGTGTATACCGACGCCCATGAACAAGGACAGGATGTTGCAAGGGTACAGACGGGGGATCTGTCTATCTATTCTTCCCTAGCTGAGCAAACACGTCGACTTAAGGTGCTGGGTATCGATTGGAAAGTCATTCCTGGAGTGTCTTCATTTCAAGCATCTGCCGCCGCTTTGGGCCAAGAGTTGACGCTTCCAGAAGAGTGCCAAACGATTATCCTTTCGCGTGCCTCTGGTCGTACTCCGGTACCAGATAAAGAGAATCTCAAGTCCCTAGCTCGACATGAAGCGACGCTATGCTTGTTCTTAAGCGCAACCTTGATAAGAAAAGTCGTGCGCGAACTTAGCGACGTTTATCCACAAAATTGGCCAGTCTGTGTGGTGGAAAAAGCCTCGCACCCAGAGGAGCGCATTATTCGTGGCACCTTAGCGGACATCGCCGACAAGATGCATGACGCGAACATCCGTTCTACGGCCATGATTATTGTCAGTAAGGTATTTGCCATAGACGATTTTGTTGATTCTAAGCTGTACGATCCCACCTTTTCACACGCATGCCGTAAAGCAAAAGTGGTTGAGCCTTCTTCTTGTCGTGCTTTAGAGGTAGAGACCTCAGTAAAGGGAGAGTCACATGACGAAAGGTAAAGTTTATCTGATTGGTGCCGGTCCGGGGGACCCGGGGCTACTTACTTGCCGAGCAAAACAGTTGCTGAGTACCTGTGATGTGGTGTGTTATGACAAGCTTGTTAGCGCCGCAATCCTTTCCATTATTCCAGAACATGTTCAGTTGCATCAGGTCGGCTATCGTGGTTATCAAGGCATCCATATTGAATACGGTATGCACCCAGATGTAACGGAATTTGCTTTAGCCGGTAAACGCGTCGCTCGACTTAAAGCGGGTGACCCGTGTATCTTTGGTCGCATAACCGAAGAGTGTCGCGATCTAAAACAACACGACATTCCATATGAAATAATACCGGGTATTACGGCGGCATTAGGTGCGGCTTCTTATTCCGGTTTTCCTCTTACAAGCGGTGGTGTGGCGTCAAGTGTCACCTTTGTCAGCGGACATAAAAATACGGAGACGCTTGCGTCATGGAGTAGACTTGGTCAAGCTGGCGGTACATTAGTGCTTTATATGGGAGCCAAAAAACTGGCACAGCATACCCAAAACCTTATCGAAAATGGCAGAAGTTCGCATACTCCTATCGCGTTAATATGTTCGGCGACAAGTGCTGATCATCAATGTATTACGGGAACACTGGGCACTATCGCTGAAAAAGTCGAACAGTCCACGCTTAAAGGACCGGCTTTAGTGATTGTTGGTGAGGTTGTTGCCCAAGCTGAAGAACTCAACTGGAGAAACAGCCTGCCATTAACTGGCGTTAGGATGCTTGTTTGTGGTCAGTATGAAGAAATAGCCTATTTACGTGACAAGGGTGCAGAGGTTATCGCGATCGAAAATACCAGAGTCAGTTCGTTAATAGATAAAGAAGACCTCGACTATCTAGCGACGGCGCCGGAACTCGCTTTCAGTGACTTACCCTCGTTTAATCTTTGGTGGAATGCGGTACAAGAATATCATTGGGACATCAGAAAGTTCGCGATGCCATTGGGCAGTAATAACCGCTTTGTTAGAATGGCGTTGAAAAACATGGGTATTCAAGCAGAAAAAGTGTCTGACAATGCTCTAACACTGACGGTAAATGAAGAGAAAGCGTTTGGTGAAAAAAACCGATATTATCTTGTTGGACGAGTGAATAATGAGCCACTTAGTTATACGATTCCGATGATTAATTGGTTATTAGTGGAAGATATCGCGGTACTTAAATCCATCATTTCACACCATTCTAATGCATTAGAGAGTGCTCAATTGGTTCCATTAAATGAAGAAGTTCGCCAGTGGGCAATCCACCACGGGTATCTTTTAGATAACATCGATTATCCTGATTTCGTTGATATGTCAGACGTATTGAGTTCGCGAGAATGCGCTGATGTTGCCTGATTTCCTGCTCGCTAATGTCAAGTTGACCATAGGGGAAAGCATGTTAGTTAGTGCGGTTGTCCTTGTAGTTGCTTTGTGGTTGGATCGATGGTTTGGAGAACCAAAACGGTTCCATCCATTGATTGGTTTTGGGCGTATGGTAAATAGCCTTGAAAAGACGTGCCGGGCGTATGGGTTTATTAGTGAGAAACAGCAGGGTGTACTGGCGTGGATAATGGCGGTTATTCCCATTGTGGTCACAACGTATATTCTTTTGGCATGGGTCGCGCAGATATCTTTCCCATTATGGATCGGGCTGAATGCGATAGTAGTCTATCTGACCATCGGTGGGACAAGTCTTGTCGAACATGCGCAGAATATCTACCGGCCACTAAAAGCGAGTGATATAGATCAAGCGCGCTATCAGGTGTCGATGATTGTCAGTCGCAATACTGACAACATGGTTGAAAATGAGATCACTTCTTCAACAATTGAGTCTGTTTTAGAGAATGGAAATGATGCTGTTTTTGCCCCTATGTTCTGGTTTTTGATCTTTGGTGCGCCGGGTGCGGTGTTATTTCGTCTTGCTAATACGCTGGACGCCATGTGGGGCTACAAGAACGAACAGTACCTGAATTTCGGGTTCTTTAGCGCAAAAAGTGATGACCTTCTCGGTTGGATTCCGGCTCGACTTACTGCGGTGATTTATGCGTTTCAGGGTGACTTCGCCAGTGCAATGCAGTGTTGGCGGGAACAAGCAAAACAGTGCAGCAGCCCAAATGGTGGCGTCGTGATGACAGCTGGTGCTGGCGCGTTGCAAGTGATGATTGGTGGACCAACCTATTATCATGGGGTACTGCACGACAAAAAACCGATGGGCATAGGCAAGCCTGCTCAATGGAAATCAATCCCCGCGGCCAATCGATTGGTCTCACGTGGGAGTTTTGCTCTCGGTTATCTTTGGTTAATTTGTGTCATCGTAGGAGTAAGTTGATGGCGATTAAACATGGTGGCAATCTGAATAAGATAGCCGCCGAATATGGCACCGATCCAGAATGTTGGATTGACCTGTCAACGGGAGTGAGCCCTTTTACCTATCCGGTAGGAGACGTTCCTCTTTTTGTTTGGAACCAACTCCCTCAAAATAATGATGGTTTGGAAGTGGCGGCTAGGCGTTATTATGGCGGATACTCTGATCCGGTTATTGTCGCGGGATCTCAGGCTGCCATTATCTCACTACCCGCTGTTCTTACTAAAGAAATGGGTCGCTGTGGCACAATATCGTTGCCAAGGGTTGGTTACAAAGAACACCAATATGCATGGACACAATTTGAACAAGATTCATGTCACTGGAAAGTACTGTTTTATGATGGTTTTCCGTCAGAACAACAGATTGCAGAAAGTGACGTGGTGTTGATTATCAACCCTAATAACCCGACGGGTAAGTTTAGCTCTAAGAACGCACTCTCGACAATCAGTCAAAAAATGCAAGAGAAAAAGGGCTACCTTATTGTCGATGAGGCTTTCGCTGACTGTACACCAGAGATATCGATGCTAAGTACTGACGAGCAACGGAGCAGCCTGATTGTTCTTCGCTCGGTAGGTAAGTTCTTTGGGCTAGCTGGGGCCAGAGTAGGGTTTGTTTTTGCGTCGGAAAATATTAAAGGGCAACTCGAAACATTGCTTGGTCCGTGGACGGTTACAGGCCCCGCTCGCTGGGTGATGAAAAAGGCACTATCCGATCACCAGTGGCAAAAAGAGGTGGCACATCGTATCAAGTCAGCATCCATTCGGTTGAGTGGCCTTTTGGGGCAATATCTCGGCGATAGAACCTCGGTTACCGATCTCTTCATCACCGTTTACCTAGATGAGGCGGCTGCTTGTCATGATTTTCTTTGCCAACAACACGTGCTAACACGCCTTTGTGATGAGAAAAACGCGCTTCGCTTCGGTCTGCCAGCAGATGAAACCCAGTGGAATAAACTGGAGTCAGCGTTGTATCTATTGGCAAGAAATAGAGTGGTTGCACGGAACAAGGATCCTATCTATGAGTGAGTTAGAAACCAGCATAGACGCTAAAGATGCTGACGAAACCGTTACTAAGTTAACCGCTACAGAGAACACTGATGTTGAACTGGTACTTGGCGGTGCACGGTCTGGTAAAAGTAGTTATGCAGAAAACAGGGCTAAAGCCTGTGGAAAAAGAGTCATTTATATCGCGACATCTGAAGTCAGAGATCAAGAGATGGCGAAACGGGTAGCAATGCACAAAAATCAACGACCGTCCGAATGGTTGGTTGTTGAAGAGCCGTTTGACTTGTCTGAAACGCTAATGCAATACAGCGACGAGAGCAACTGCATATTGGTTGATTGTCTGACACTTTGGCTAAGTAATTGCCTGTTTGGTGAGCAACCAAGAGAGTGGGCAGAGATCAAAGCCGAATTTATTCATACGCTAAAGACCCTACCTGGGCAAGTCATTCTGGTCAGCAACGAGGTTGGCTGCGGTATTATTCCGATGGGTGAGATGAATCGCCGATTTGTTGATGAGGCGGGTTGGCTTCATCAAGCCATTGCAGCACATATCCCAAAAGTTACCCTTGTGACCGCCGGATTGCCATTAACGCTGAAAGGAAATTAACGATGACTTGGTTGAATTACATTACCTTGAATTCTGTTGCCCCCGTTCCTAACCTGCATTTAATCAGTGATGCTGGCGCGGGTGAAGGATTAATGCAGCTTCATCCAACCAGAGACACAGAGCTCATTGCCTGTGGTAAAGCCAATACCTTTTTAAATGGTGAATATTTGCCATCTCCTCTGCTAGGTAATGGGTCGGTGACTCCAGCGATATTGGTCCATGGGCTTTTTAGTGCTTTGCAAATGAAAGGGTTCAAAATACGTCTTCATTGTTATCAGCTTGGTTTGGACAATGTGCCAGATTTTAGTGACAGCAACATGGACGAGGTGGTCATTCACTCATGCAGAACAGGTGATGAGTCGACCTTAATTCAACAGGTTCTTGTGCCGGAACTCCGTCGCCAAGCGCTTGAGAAAGAAGAACATCTGATCGCGGAATCTGGGATAGGTGGTACGACATTCGCGACACTTTGGTTACGACGCTTACTCGACGAATCGCTCTGGTTTTCGGGGAGTACTAAAGACCCAGAAAAGTTAATTAAAAAATCTCAAGCGGTCGATGATTTATGGAATAAATCGGCATTTTTGGGCAGTGATGTGAGTGGCTATATCAATAATATGGAATGTTCAGACCCGACTCAGCGAGCGTGTTGTGCTCTGCTTAATGCCGATTTGAACGGCCTTAACTTTGCAGGAGGTACAATGGTCTTTGCCCCTGTTATTGCCATGAATGGTAAGACTAAATCAAAGAATGTTTCTGTTGCGACGACCCGTTGGATGCTTGATTCTCGCGACTCGAAAATAGCCGCCGATGCACTACCGGATGAATGCAGTTTAACCACGCCAAAGGTGGATTTTCTTCAGTCAAAATTTGACGCTATTCGGATGTACGAAAGAGGGTATGTCGTTGAAGGCTGTGGTCTAGGAGCGTGTCTGGTCTTTGCAGAACAACACGGTCTCACACACATTGAAATAATAGAAAGTATGGATAATGCGGTTACACATTGGTTTACTGAGGTTTAGATAAACCTATTGGAAAAAGAATGGCCCTAGGAGATAGAAAAATGCAGTCTTGCTCTAAAGCATTAATGGTTCAGGGAACCACCTCTGACGCGGGTAAAAGCGTACTGGTTGCTGGACTTTGCCGAGTGTTGGCCAGAAAAGGGGTCAATGTGGCTCCATTTAAACCTCAAAATATGGCGTTAAACAGTGCGGTTACCGCAGACGGCGGTGAGATAGGGCGTGCTCAAGCGGTTCAGGCTTATGCGTGTCGCGTAGAACCCACAACCGACATGAATCCTGTATTGTTGAAGCCTAATTCCGATACTGGTGCTCAGATTATTGTGCATGGCAAGGTACTAACGGATATGGATGCAAAGGGCTATCATAATTATAAGCCTAAGATGATGCCGTATGTTATGCAGTCGTTTGATAGGTTGCAAAGCACGTTCCAAACCGTTGTTATTGAAGGGGCAGGTAGCCCTGCTGAAATCAACCTACGTGATCACGATATTGCCAATATGGGGTTTGCTGAAGAGGCCGATATTCCCGTTATTATTGTCGCAGATATCGACCGTGGTGGTGTATTTGCACACCTTTATGGCACGTTAGCATTGCTAAGTGAGTCAGAACAAAACCGAGTGGTTGGTTTTGTTATCAATCGTTTTAGAGGTGATATTGCGCTTCTGGTGAATGGTTTGGAGTGGCTGGAAGAAAAGACAGGGAAACCGGTTATTGGGGTACTGCCGTATCTTCATGGATTGATGTTAGAGGCTGAAGACGCGATTGATGTCAGCCAGTTAAATAATGATGAACCGCAGCTAAAAGTGGTTGTGCCTGTCCTGCGACGTATTAGTAACCATACCGATTTTGATCCATTGCGAATGCATCCTAATGTCGATCTTGTCTTTGTTGGCAAACATCAACCTTTGCCTGCGGCCGACCTGATTATTATTCCGGGCTCAAAAAGTGTCCGCAGTGATTTAGCCTATCTACGGGAACAGGGTTGGGACAAGCAGATTGAACGCCACCTCCGTTTCGGTGGAAAAGTGATGGGAGTTTGTGGTGGATACCAAATGTTAGGCGAAAAAATATCGGATCCGTTAGGAATTGAGGGTGAATGCGGTGACAGCAAAGGTTTAGGTTTTCTACCGTTGGAAACAGAGCTTAAAAAAACCAAGCAACTCAAGCAGACCAAAGGAAGTTTGACCCTTCCGGGGCAAGAGACAGCCGAGGTGTTTGGTTACGAAATCCACGCGGGAGAGACCAAGGGCGTGACCGAAGACGCACCGTTAGCACTCGAAGATGGCAAAGATGGTGCGGTGGGGTTCGAAGGCCAAGTGTTTGGCAGTTATCTGCACGGTATCTTTGAGTCACCTGATGCCTGTGGGGCCATTCTTCGATGGGCCGGATTAGAAGAGGCTAAAGGGTGTGACTTTGCTCAGATGAGAGAAGGCGGAATCAACCGTGTTGCTGATGCGATAGAGCAACATCTTGACCTTAAAAAACTCTGGCCGGATCTGGATTTGTAGGAGTAGGTATTATGAATGTCATTAAAGAAAGTTGCCCCGCATTAGTTGTTGCCGCGCCGAGCTCTGGCAGCGGTAAAACCACGGTGGTTGCAGCTATTGCACGGCATTTCACCAATCAAGGAAAGAAGGTTCGGGTATTTAAAACCGGACCTGATTTTATTGATCCGAACTTCCTCTCGTTTGCCTCTCGTCAACCTGTGTACCAGTTGGATTTCTGGATGTGTGGTGAGGAACATTGCAAACAGATGGTGACGGACGCCGCTAAAGATGCCGATTTAATTCTGATAGAGGGGGTTATGGGAATGTTTGATGGTCAGTGTTCTAGCGCAGATATTGCCGCGACACTTGGTATCCCTGTGATGGCAGTTATTGATGCTGGTGCAATGGCTCAGACATTTGGTGCCGTTGCCTACGGTTTAGCACATTTTCGTGACGATATTCAGATGTTCGGTGTTTTTGCAAATCGAGTTGGTTCGGCAGGCCATGCTGAAATGCTCAAAGAAGCGCTGCCAGATTCGTTAGAATTTTGTGGTTATTTGCCCAAGAATAGCGGACTTACGCTACCAGAACGGCATTTGGGTTTGGTTCAGGCGCAGGAGTTGGAAGACCTTGATGAGCGATTAGACCTTGCGGCAGAACTGATTGCTCAAACTGGAGAAATACCATTACCACCAGCCGTAGAGTTTACATCTACAACCCAAATTCGAGTCAAACCGTATCTAGAAGGGACGACTATCGCCATTGCGAATGATACGGCGTTTAGCTTCCTCTATCAGGCGAACCTCGATCTGCTAAAGGAATCTGGAGCCGCTCTTACGTTCTTTTCTCCAATCAATGGTGAGTCGCTTCCCGTGTGTCATTCGCTTTATCTTCCGGGAGGCTATCCTGAGTTATATCTTGACGAATTATCATCAAACACCGAACTGAGATCTCAAATTAGAGCCCACGTGGAGGCGGATAAGCCGGTTGTCGCAGAGTGTGGTGGCATGCTCTATCTAAACCAAACATTGGCGGGTATTGATGGGCAATCCACGTCAATGTGTGGTGTGTTGGATGCCGATTCGCAGATGCAATCGTCGTTGGCTGCCCTCGGTTTGGTTGAAGGGGAGCTAGCTCAAGAGCAGATGTTGCGGGGTCATACATTCCATTATTCTAAAACGAAATCGAAGGAACCGCAGTTATGCATGCCCGTTTCACAGCGTGGTCGCAAGCTTGACCCTGTTTGGAAACATAAAAAGGTTATCGCATCCTATATCCACTGGTACTTTCCTTATAACTTTCCATTGGTGGTCAAAATGTTTAAAGGTGAGTTATTTGGAGATGGATGTTGAGGGTTGTATTGATCCGCCATGGGCAAACAGAATGGAATTTGGAAAGAAGAATTCAAGGCCGCCGCAACAGCGATCTTACCAAAGACGCAATAAGCAAGCTTAAACAAATAGAACTCCCTAAGCTTCGTTACCCTGTTATGTACACAAGTGACTTAGGGCGGGCTCGCGAGTCAGCACGTATTATAGCGAATCTGATTGGTATTGAGTTCACGCAGGATTCTCGCTTGCGCGAGCGTAAATTCGGTGTGCTTGAAGGCAAAGTAGTCAACCAAACACGGCAACTACGCGAACAGTGGCAGGCCTACCACCAACGTTATACAAAAAAGATAGGCAATGAATTTGGCTTCGAATCTGAAACCGATTTTGAACAGCGTATTTGCTCCTTTCTGTTAGAGTTAGATAAGCATCCTTCACAATCAGATATTGTCATCGTCTCTCATGGTGAATGGATACGAGCTTTTATTAATATTGTAGAAGGGATCCCCTCATGGCACAGCGGCCGTGGTATTGAGGCCAATGGATTGCCTGTTATTATCGATACGCTCGTCGAGATAAATTGATATTTATCAATGTTAGCCCTAACGGCTGATTTGTATCCCCCACCTTACTATTTCTACCTTTAGCCCTTAGCCTAATTCTATACCCTACTCATAATAAGGTTATGTTGGGTAGAAAATGAATGGATCATAATAAGGCAAATTGGGTAGAAGACCTGTTTCTCATTCTAGATATTGATGCCACTAAACAGGAGTGGCATCGTAAGGTTGAAGAGACCTTGTTCTCATTGAAAAATGAGGTGCAGTTTATGGTGTCGACATTAAATAATAACGAAAATCAGCTTATTCAAGAGGCGCAGAAGCGTGTAACCGGATTTTATATCAATGGGTCAAGAACCAATCTGACAATGGATATAAGAGTGATAGCCAGTGAAATTCTGCTGCGTCACCAACAACCAGAACTCGCGCTCACGGTATTGCAACCGATAGAAATGGACGGAAGCAGCGAATACCTTATCAACTTTGGCCGGGCTCTGATGCAGATCGGTATTCTTGATCAAGCTAAGCAATGCTTTATGAATGCCTGCGAAAAGAACCCGGAATCACCGGAACCATTTTTTCACCTAGCGTTCTGCTCAAGTGTCAGTGGGGATACAAAAAGCGCCGCTGGTTTTTATAAGGAAAGCTTACAAAAAGACCCGAAACATATAGGCAGTTTAATGAACCTTGCCTACCTCTATTACCAGCTTGAACAGTTTGAAGCTGCCATTGAATACGCCAGACAAGTCATCGTAATAGATAAAAACAACCCGGGTGGTTATCTTACGATGTGTGCCTGTCTTAATGCAACCAAGCGGTTTGTTGACAGCGCTAGCTACATTGAAAAAGCGCGTAAGTTATGCGGTGACAACATTCTTGAGTTGGACGAACTTGAGTGCGTGATCTGTTATGAGCGTAAACAGTATCAGAGAGCGGTTGATCTGGTTACTCGTTATCTGACAGCTTATCCGAAGGCCATTGATCTGCGCTATATCCGTGGAAATTCAAATATTCAACTAGAAAACTGGAATGACGCTCTGGTCGATATGGATGAACTGTTGTCTCTAGAACCATTTGATACACAAACCCTCGAATCGAAATTTATTGTCTTGTATC
Organism: Vibrio sp. DW001; assembly: GCF_029016285.1. Taxonomy (NCBI): domain Bacteria; kingdom Pseudomonadati; phylum Pseudomonadota; class Gammaproteobacteria; order Vibrionales; family Vibrionaceae; genus Vibrio; species Vibrio sp. DW001. The sequence goes on from NZ_CP091976.1 coordinate 1,359,800, forward strand.
GGGCTAAGCGTTGGCAGGAAGCTGAGATCGCGTATATCAAGTTGTTAGAAAACGCACCCCATCTGAGAGTTCAATACACAAAAGAATATACAGAAATCAGAACAAACTTAGCAATTGTGATTGGGTAATCCATCGGTTTATCCTTACTTTAAGGAAGCAATTAAATGAAAAAAGACGATAAAGCGGAGAATCCAAGCCGTCGCGATTTCCTCAAGATGGGGGGAGCCACCGCAGCGGTGGCGACCGTCGGCGTAGGAGCAGCGACAGGTTTTGTGTTAGGACGGGAGCCAGATCAAGATACGGGCTGGGGAAGAACCGCAGCAGGAAAAGACATGTTCTTTGATCGCGAACCGTTTCGGGTCGACATCGCGCCCACATTGATTAAGGTGGGTACACAACAACGTCCAGAAAGGGAAGATTTCTTATTCAAACGCCTCGGTATGATAGGAGGTGCGATACAAGGGGGTTGGGATCCTGCTGGTGGGTGGCAAAGTTGCCCAGATGAGCGTGTTGTTAATTACTACCGTAAATTTCCTGCCCGTTGGCCAGAGATCGTTGAAGCATTTAAACAGGGTGCTATCTCTGCAAAGATGCAACATAAATACTTGGATCGCTTCGTCATTGCCCATGCCTATGATCATGCTAACAATGCCTCTATGTATGGCCAGAATGGGGTGGAAATCAACTGGCCTCTTCCTCCTCATGGTGACCCTTCCGTTGCAGATTATAAGAGCATCTATGATGACCAGTATGGCGATCCATCTGCAGGTCGTGTTGGCTTAAAAAGCTCGGGTTTGGTGAGTGAAGAAGATAAGGTCAATGAAAACCGTCCAATAATTAAGAAGCGTGAATTTAAGACTCCTGCTCATGCGAGTAAATTGATTAAAAAGGTGGCTCATCAAATGGGGTGCAGCTTTGTTGGTATCACTGCCATTGACCCGGATTTCATCTTTAAAAACATCATGCGTGGTGTTGAAAATGATGGTGAAAATTGGGGCGATAAAATTCCGGATCATTGGAAGTCGGTCATTATTCTTGGCGTCCCAATGAGCTGGGATGGTATGTACGCGGCACCGGGTTACGGGACGTCTTATGAAGCTTATAGTGAAGTGCGTTTTGCCGCCGGTAAATTAGAGGTATTTTTAAATCGCCTTGGTTGGGCAGGACGAGCCATGGTTCCGGGTGGAGATTATGAAATGACGTTGCCGCCGCTAGCCGTAAAAGCGGGGCTTGGAGAGTCGGCTCGAAATGGCTGCTTAATAACGCCAGAAGTGGGACCCAATATTCGTTTAGCATGTGTGGTCACGGACCTAGAGTTTGAGCATGATAAGCCTATTGATATCGGTGTTCGAGACTTCTGTAATGAATGCAAAATCTGTGCGACATCATGCCCAAGTGGGTCCATTAGTTTAGCGGACGGACCTGATACAATACAACGTGGCTACAAGATCTTCGAGTTCAACCAAGATAGCTGCTATCGCATGTGGTCGTCATTGCCTTCTAATGGTCAACAAGGGTGTCGGGTTTGTATTGCGGTCTGTCCGTATACGCGGCGTAATAATTGGATCCACACCTTGGTTAAGGAAGCGGACCCCCGAGACCCAACAGGATTAACACGAAAAGCATTATTAGCGATGCAACACAACTTTTTTTATTATCCTGATGCAGAGTCTTATGCCGCGCCACATAATGGAGGTCGATTAGCAAACTACCATCAACCTCCAGAATGGTTACGCTCAGAAGAGTTCTTCAAAGGCATTGATAAAGACTGGGATTATGACGGTAACTGGGAGGGATTCTAATGTTTCCACAATCAACGATTTTAGACCCAATTTTTTGGATGGTACTTGGCGCTGTTCAGGTGTTTATTTATCAGTCAGCTAAGCTATGGGCGCAAGATTATGGCCTAAGTATGAATGGCTGGAAGTGGACACTAGTCATGGGTTGGTGGTTTTCTCTTATCCTCACTATCGCAGGTGCATTTACGCTGCTTGGTGAGAATGAAGGTAATGCTGGTTGGTATTTCCTTGGTTTCGTCGGGACGGCAATTATCATTGGAGGCGCGATTTTGCTGAAGATTCTCTTAGTCTTGAGTGAAAAAGCAAAACTGACGGCTTAATGTCTTACTAAACCTTCTGCATGTAACTTGTGGAGGGTTTCCTTTCTTCCTTTCTCTCTATTCTAAAAATAGTTCAATAACCTGATTGATATCAAGGTCATTACCAATGGCACAAATGTATCCTTCAAGGGTCTAAATAGACCTTTAGCCAACGTCCGAATTGGCTATCCTATAAACCCAGAGAGATGAGCTAACCATAGATAGAAATCTAGTATGATAGAAAACATTTGCTTTGATAACGATAGCTACTTGATGGGTATTAGTGTTGGTAGCATAAAGAACCTTATTTTTCGTAGAGGTAAGGAAGAATTGACGAAACCTCATCGAGTCGAGTTTTACGCGTTAATTTTGATCACAGAAGGCAATGGCTACCATTATATTGATAACAAACTCTTCCATTGCCGACCGGGTACGTTGTTGGTGTTAAGCCCGCATCAAGTCCATTATTTTGATTCCCTTTTTCAGTGGGATGGGTATGTTGTCACTTTTCAAGATTCGGAAGTCTTTCCCGTTGATAATTTATCTGCAAACTTCGCGATTACTAAGGCGATCAGAAGTGTTGATAACATGAATGATGTGCTGGATTTGGTAGGACGCGAGTTCAGTATGTTGTACGAAGAGTGTCAGGCCCGTCAAGATCTAGTGAGTGCCAGACTACAAAGAAACTTGCTACAAAGTATTCTTTATAAAATATTTTTTAGGCATAACTACTGTCAACAGGAAATGTGCTGCAGCAAAGAGTTTGGATCTTTCCAAATATTCAGTGACTCGGTAGAGGAAGGTTTTAATCATCGACACAATGTAAGTGACTACACAGACGACGTGCGGATGTCGGTTAAACGGCTCAACTCAGTCTGTCAAAAGGTGAAAGGCGTGTCGGCTAAGCAGGTTATCGATGCTCGATTGATACTTGAAGCGAAACGATTGATTGGTTACACCTCTACCCCTATCTCTGACATTGCGTTTAGTTTGGGGTTTAATGAACCAACGAATTTAGCCAAGTTTTTTAAAAAACATACGAATATCTCACCAACGGAGTTTAGGAATATGTCTAAGTTTTTTTCCGAGAATAATCCCGGCTAATAGAGCGAGTTTGCAGCACTACAAATGGTCGATACTCGTAATTATCACGAATATCAACCATTGTTCCATTCCTTATACGATCGTTTGTTGATCGGTTAGTAGGAGACAGATTTTGTAAACCAAGGCGACCGGGAATCCGTCACTTCGAATAACTCATACTTTCTATTTAGGGTTTGTCCACCATCTCTAGTGATAGGTTGCAACTGTAACTCGGAATTGCCCCAATATATGGTACGTCCCGTTATTGCAAGTAGAGTTAAAAATAACGAGCTGATTTGCGCTAATATATTCAGAGTCTATTAGAGACTGTCATTAGTCTCAGCTCTATGATGAGGTGTGCGCCAGACTGTCCTCACAAAACGAAAAGCATTTTAAGTTGCTGTTTGGGGCAACAGGTCTTCAGTCTGGTGGTCTAACCGTTGTGTCATCTTTAATTCTCATTGCAAATTCTGATTATGTTCTTATTTCAAAAGATTTTTTATGGACTAAAATTGCCCACGCTATACGGGCTATCTTGTTGGCTAGTGCTACCACGGCCACGTTAAAAGGTTTTCGTTTCTTAAGCTCAATAAGCCATGAACCAAAATATTTTTCGACCGACTTATCTCTCCATAAAATTGACCTTGCGGCATGGATAAATAGCGTTCTCAGTTCTTTATTTCCTCGTTTTGATATCCCAAGTAGCGTTGACTTGCCACCCGTAGAATATTGAACAGGAACAAGCCCGATCCATGCAGCGAAATTTCGCCCGTTTTTGAAGTCATTTGGATTACCGACAGTTGATATACAAGCGCTAGCGATAACTGGGCCAATACCAGGAACAGTCTGTAATTGTTTTACTTGCTCATTGTCAGCGAGAATTCTCTCGACCTTGTCTGCTTGTGAGTCTATACGTTCATTGAGGTTCTGATAGTGTTCATGTAGCTCACTCAATTCAAAGATGATTAGAGGAGGAAGGTGTTGATTCTTATCTACCAACCACTGGAATAAACCTTTCATACTAGCGTGCCCTTTTGGCAAACTTATCCCGAACTCAAGAAGGATAGATCCTATTCGGTTCATACAAGCGGTGCGCTCTCTAATATATCCGCTGCGAATTTTCCGAATGGTAGATACCACTTGAGCTGATTCGGTTTTTGCTGAAGAAAACCTCATTGTTGGCCGTGAAGCTGCCTCTGCGATAGCATCAGCATCGATGAAATCATTTTTATTGGTTTTAACGTATGGCTTTACATATTGTGGAGGGATTAGCTTGGCTGTATGACCAAGTTCAGCGCACTTTCTAGCTAGCCAATGAGACCCGCCACACGACTCCATGGCTATAATTACAGGCTCATGGAAAGATAAGAACTCTAGTAATTTCTGGCGAGTAAGCTTTTTCTTAAATAATTGATGTCCAGCTTGGTCATGACCAACTAAATGAAAAGAGTTCTTACCTAGGTCGATTCCGATAATGTGTGAGTTATTCATGTGGCACTTTCCTTTAAAGACTAAACCAGTTCAAGTTTAGCTGAAGGGAGGGACGTACCATCTCATTAAACGTGTTTACTTTGTCATTTACCGATAAATGCTGTCCCTGATTTATCGGCATTATCTGCGCAAACGGAAGCTAAGATGCGGTGCAAGGTTTCTCTCGATTACGTATAAGAATCATTGTTGCGTGGGATGAGCACACAATTACTCATAGACCACATCAAGCTTGCAGTTGGTTCTTTCGAATCCTGATAACGTGTTCGAGTAAAAAAGACTGACCGTAACCTGCTGCTTTTTTTCAAGAATATGATTGTAATGACCTCTGCATGTAATAAGTCGGTCATTATCAGCTACTACAACAAAATCAACTCTAGATTTACCAGTACTAGTCGTCCCAGACTCAATTACAGGTAAACCAGCAATGACTTTTTCGTCATAATGAAAGTATTTGTCAGTAATTATGAGCAAATGAATGAGAGAAATCCAAGTGAAGAAAACTATTGTTTTATACGAATACTTCTTGTACCAAGGCTTCTTTTTAGCGCTATATTGCTTAAAGGTACTTGAGACATCTTCTGTATATTTAATTGTTTTTGATGCCTTGAACTTAACGGAAAAAAGCGAATAAACAACGGCACCAGAAACGACCATTATCAAAGCCGAATATACGAAATTATGAGTGATGTCATAGTTGAAGTCTGCGAGGAGACAGCAGAAAAAGATCTGAAAAAACAGTTCACCAATAATCCAAAACTTCAAGAAATTCCACCCAACGTTTAAGTATCTCAGCTAAAGATTAACAAACTAAACTTAGGTTGTCTTTATATGCATCAGCTGATCCACTTAAGATGTATAGCCATTCACTTTTTTCATCTTACGTACACGCCTTTGAGTGAACGATATTGTCCATTTGCTATCACCGACGGCATCACCTGAAGTGGTGCCGTTCGGCTATTTGGGATACGAAAAGTGATTTGATGGGCAGAAATTAGCCGTCGCTGTAAATCGGAAATGTCCAATTGCGAGTTACAGGTTAGAACGGATATGAGTTGGATGCTCAGATGTATGTCCACATTGACGGATCGATAAAATATTCATATCCATCTCACTTATTTCTATCTTGCACGCCGCTTTTGGCGTTTGGGCAGAGATAAATCAAGTTCCTGAATATATTATGTTTGGGCTGTTTTTGTTGTCATTTATGCTTTATTTAATCCTTGTCAGTCATATCTGGAAAGTAGTTGTTTTTTTTAGGATAAAGAAGGTGACTCTGACCAACGAAGCCTCTGAGCAAGGGTGATTTTTTGTTCTTGGCGCAGCGAAAACATAACGCTGCTACAGCCCAGTCCCGACTTGAAAATAGATAGCGGTGTCTTCTTCACTAAAAGCGATATCTATCCCGGAGCGTAAGCCATAGCGACGTGCAATGGTATACCTTATCCCAGTACCGTATGAGTAATAGTTCTCTGTATCGAACAGTTGTCCGGCCGATTGTGTTGCAGAACCAAGCCCACCGAATACTGAGGTAGCCCAACGAGAGGTTATCTGCCACATGACTTGTGACTCAATGCTTGCTGTGTAGTTGCCTTGGTAGCGGTTTCTCGCGATACCGCGCATCTCTATGTCTGGGTAGGCTGGAGGAGGGAGATAGGAATCATCATTAGAAAGTGATTTGTATTGTGCTTTTAAAGCGAAGGTCCAGTCTTGTACGATTGGCCAATAGTTTAGGCCTTTGATATTGAACGTATCATAATCGTAATCGCTGCCAATAGATTTTCTAAATAAGGTATATTCTGCTTTGTAGTTGTAACCATCAGTGGGGTATAAGAAACTGTTTTTGCTATCGTATTCGGCAATCAAGCCAAACCCTGATACTTCTGGTGTTGTATTTGCCCACTGGCTAACAAGCTCATTGACCTTACTGTTTCCTTCTAAACTAAACTCCGGGCTCACATATAATTGGCTTACACCCAAAAACAGAGGTGTGTCGTTTACCCTAAATTGTAACTGTTGAGTAATCATCGCCCCTTCCATACCCAATGTGACACCGTTCTTATTCCTATCTAGTTCAAGGTTTCTAGATCCATTTGGGTTGTAGAAAGTCATCTTTATATCTCCGTAACCAGCACCAACCTGATATCGGATTTGGTCTTGATTCCACGACCGTCTATGCCCTGCAAATGCTATCCATGTGCCGTTATCTGTTTTAAATCCGCCAACCGCGGAGATGGCAGGTGTCAATAACTGTGCTCCGCCATCCACGGACTCTGCGGCCAGTTCTTTTCGTTTTTCTTTTTGGTCATCTGATTCATGAAGAAAAACACCGATAAAACCTGCACCATATCCAATAGCAGGTTCGGTAATGATGATAGGGACGGGCAGGAAACCATAGGCATTTTCAGCAAGGTATTCCCCCATATCGAGATAGCCGTCCAGTGAATCCGTAAAACTAGTCGCATGGGCAAAATAAGGATTAAGACTAGCTAAAATCGAGCCAATAGACAGAGATAAAACGGATGTTTTCATGTGAAAACCTTCAACAAAGTTAACCGTGCGTAGTAATCAAGCGTATCTATCATTTAATGCCTAAGATTCTAAGATTCCAAGATTAAAAATGCGCCGCCCAACCAACTAAGAACCCTTGGGTCGCGGTGTCATAAGCAAAATCATCGCCGTTATCATAATCAACCCAAGTGGATTTATAGGCGATATTTAAATCTGACCAGCTATTAATCTTATAACGTGCCCCGGTAAGAATAGCGCTGGTAAAATCCGTATCGCTACCGAAACCAGCATCAAGACCAAAATGAAACTTCCAATGGTCTGATAGGTCTGTTATCCAGCGAGCCCCAATTAAGTAATCTACCCAGTCTGCATCTAGGTTTTTATTTGCATTAAGCTGTCCGCCACTGGTATATATTTTTGTATTGATATCATTATCCCACCAGCGAAGACCAACCATGTAATCTACGGTGCCAAAGTTGTACTGGTAACGTTTAAAGCCTTTTACTTCTAATACTCCTTGCCGAATCTCAAGGTCTCCTTTTAGTAGGCTCAGGTCATTCCCTAGGATTGCATCTGATTTACCACTGAGCTTCATAAAGCTATAATCTACGTAATAGCCCCATCGATTATCATATATTCCCTCTAAGCGAAGCATTGCACCGATGTCCAAATGGTCAACGATAAAAGCAGGGTCAACGTCGACATCGGTAGACACGTTCCCAATGGTGCTATCTCCTCGGATATTAAGTGCTTGGGCATAGATTTCTATACTGTGCTCCCAACCAGAACTGTCGACATCCATTTCATCAGCAAGAGCCGAATGACTAAGAGAAAAAAGAACGAACATACTCGCGGTAAGTTTAGATATTGATGCCATTAGGTACATCCTTGTTAAATATTGAGTTATTCAGATTGTTACTTAAACAAGCGTAGTATATGAATCAGTAAAATAAAAAATTTAGCAGAGAAAAGAATCATTTAGGTCGATATTATTTGTATTTATCTTGAGTTTTTCATATTCCGATATATGTTTAAGGTATTCATTTTATTAACGTTGAAGATAGACAAGGGAGTGGTATGTCTGAGGTCAAGGAAGAGACACATGAGTCACAAAATGCGAACAACAAGAAGGATAGGGTAAGAACGACAACAAATTATCTACTCACGATTGTTGCTGTGATGCTTTTTTTTAGCATAGTCACCGATCGCATTATTCCGATTACCGACAATGCTCGTGTTAAAGGCTATATTGTTCCAATAAAACCTGAAGTCTCCGGCAAGGTTTTGGATATAAAAGTTCAGCCTAATCAGCTGGTAGAAGAAGGGGACGTTCTCGCTATTCTGGATGCTTCTGACTACAAGATTGCAGTACAACTCGCTGAGCAGAATCTAGAGATAGCAGGGCAGAATGTTGGGGCTCAAACGGCAGACATTGCGGCAGCTCAAGCGCGTCTTACGTCAACAATTGTCGAAAGACAAAATACAGAGTTGCAGGCAAAACGTGTATTGGCAATGGCAGAAAAGGGCGTCGTGTCGAAGTCGGACGCAGACAAAGCAAGAGCCGCTTTAGCGACATCAAGAGCTTCGGTTAAGAATGCAGAGGCCGATCTGGAAAAGGCAAAGCAACAGCTCGGTAAAAATGGTGAAGACAATAGCCAAATTAAAGCCGCGCTCTTGTCTCTTGAACAAGCGCAACTAAATCTGGAGCGAACGGTAATAAAAGCGCCAACGCAAGGAGGGGTCTCAAACTTCAGTCTATCTGAAGGTTTTTTTGCCTCGGTAGGCCAACCTATCATGACGTTTGTATCGACTGAAGATATTTGGATAGAGGCGTATTTTCGAGAAAACAGTTTAGGAAATATAACCGTTGGTGATAACGTTGAAGTCACCTTAGATATTGTGCCCGGAAAAATCATTAAAGGCAAAGTGACGAGTGTTGATTGGGGTATTGATTGGGGGCAGAATGACCAAGCAGGCAAGCTTGCGCAAGCGAATCAACAGACGGGTTGGTTGCGCCAGACACAGATGTTGCCTATTTCGATTGAATTTGACCGCGCAGATGTAAAAGGATTGCTTCGAGTTGGTGGCCAAGCCGACGTGATTGTTTATAGTGGTGATAATGTTTTCTTTAATTCGATCGGTAAACTCTGGATTCGATTTATTAGCGTACTGTCTTATGTCCGATGATTTCGCGGTTGATTCACAAATTCAGACGCGCATTATTCGATTTACGATTGGGGTGACCGTTGTGGTCTTTCTAGCCGCATGGATCAACTGGCCGTTGGCCTTTGTCGCCCCTGTTTTTACCGCCAAATTTTTAATTGATAAACCGACGTTTCATAAAGAAACGGTCTATGAATTGTTATTGGCATTGGTGGTTACCATGGGCTTGGGATTATTACTCGCGCGCGGGATAACTCAATATCCTGTACCGCTATTAATACTTGTTGGATTGATGATGCTGTGGGGATACTTTTTATTTACTGACCCTAAGTGGAATCTATTTGGGACCATATTGCTGATTTCAGTATTGGTGTTGCCATTTATGGCCATATCTAATCCTGGTATTTCAGTATTGCTCGCAACTGGATTAGCAACATCTGGTGTTGTTGCGGTTGCTGTTTTTGCTGTTGCTCATATCTATTTTCCCGAACCTAAAACCGAATTTAGCGGCTTTGCAGCTACGCCAATAACCAGACAACAACGTTGGTATGCTGCGTTTAGGGCGATGATTATCTCTTTCCCTGTCGTTTGCTTTTTCTTTATTTTCCAAATATCGGAAGCACTATTAACCATGATGTTTATCGCGCTGCTCTCATTGATGATCACGTCTGAGAAGTCGATAAAACTGAGTGCATTCTTGGTCATTAGTAATGGGCTTGGTGGGTTACTTGCTATTGCGGCATTTTCAATATTGGCTATTGTACCTAACATTATTTTCTATTCATTGTTCATCGGTTTGATAGCCATTTATGTCGGGAAAAAAATCTATATTGTGCCTGAAAAAGCGCCCATATATGCAACCGCTTTTAGTACATTATTGGTATTAATTGGCAGCACGTTAATGAGTTCAGGCGATATAGAGAGTAATACATGGGTTCGGATATTTCAGCTAATGCTTATTGGGCTTTACATGATTGTTGCCTCTTTGTTTTTAGAAACAAGGAACTGGAAATTTTTGCAAAATTAACAAAACTCGATTTATAAACTTTACGTGCGATTTATACACAAGGATGTTACATGAAGCTCAAAACGGATTTCTCCCACCAAGCTATTGATGCCGCAATTAAGATTGCGGCCGTAGCTTTACTTATCTATTGGTGTTTTTCGATACTACGGCCCTTTATCATGTTATTGGTTTGGGGAGGAATTATTGCGACGGCGTTGTATCCAGTTGCAGTAACCATCCATAACAAAACGGGGTTGTCGAAAGGAAAGGCAAGTGCGTTATTAAGCCTTATTGGTGTTGTATTGCTTTTGATACCGCTTGTTGCTCTTTCCTCAGGGTTATACACGAGTGCGTCGGAGCTCTTCTCTGGAATACAAGACGGGTCGTTAGTCTTACCGAAACCTAAAACCTCTATTCAGGATATTCCTTTAGTGGGGGAAAAATTATACGCGGCAATGTCGTACACATCGTCGAATATCGAGGGTGTGTTTACCAAGTATGCCGAAGAGATCAAAGATTTTGCCAGTCAAGCGGCCTCCATAGTTGGTTCTCTTGGTGGAGGATTCGTACAGTTTATTATCTCGACTATGATTGCAGGTGCGTTTATGTCAAATGCTGATAAATGTTTGATTGGAATCACTAAACTTGCCGAACGTTTAACTGGTGACAAAGGAGAGGCATTAGTACAACTTTCAAAGTCGACGGTACGCAGTGTGGTACAGGGTGTTATCGGTGTTGCGATCATACAGTCAGTATTTGCTGGCATTGGTCTGGTGGTTGCTGGCGTGCCTGCTGCTGCTTTTTGGGCACTGGCAGTATTGCTGGTCGCCATTATTCAATTGCCGCCAATTTTGGCGTTGCTTCCTGCCATCATCTATATGTTTAGCGGCGATTCTACATTAGCAGCAAGTCTGTTTCTCATCTGGTGTATTTTAATTAGTGGTAGCGATGCTATTTTAAAGCCTATGTTATTGAGCCGTGGTTCCGATATCCCTATGTTGGTTATTCTACTCGGCGCATTAGGTGGTATGGCAATGTCCGGTATTGTTGGGTTGTTCGTAGGGGCTGTCGTATTGAGCCTTACGTACCAACTGTTTGTTGCATGGTTATCTACAGAGTCGGAAGAGGTAAAATAGATGAAAGGAGTCTCAAAAGACGACAATTTTTATTTCCTTTTTTTTGCGTTGTTGGTGCTATTTTTTGGTTGTGCGGTAATGCAGCAGTTTCATCCTGAAGGACAAAAAACCGTGTTGGGACTGATAATTGTCACATTGGCGGTGTCGATTGCTGGTATCGATCGTAGGAAAACAATATATCGAATTTGGTATGGATTTTTATTAGTCACGGCGACAATATCAGGTATGTTCTCTTTCTTTGATGACTACGACATGTCTTATGTTACGTTGGCGGCGGTTTTGGTCTTTTTATGTTCGCATATCCATTCGGCATTAAAACAAGTGATGTTGGCAAAGGTAGTGACAAAGAACCATATTGTTGGCTCAATCTGCATTTATTTTTTGATAGGGCTGGCTTGGGCGACGTTATACCTGCTGGTTATTGAAATGTTTCCCATGGCATTTAATGGCATAGAGGTAAAACCTTGGCTAAATAACCTGTTTAACGCTCTGTATTTCAGTTTTATTACCTTAACGACCGTCGGGTATGGTGACATTTCACCAGGCTTACCCATTGCTCAGTTCTTTGTGTTTTTAGAATCGATCGTTGGCAGCTTCTATTTGGCTATTATGGTTGCGAGCTTGGTTAGTATCCGTTTAACGCAGTCAAAATTCTCTGAATAACGGTGATGTCTTCGATCTAAAAAATGGCTCAACTTACTAATTATAAGTCGGGCTATTTTTTAAGCGTTACTCATGCTCTCTAGTTCTGAGATCGTAGTTTGTGAAACCAATTCGCCGTCTATATAGTAGCTAACATTGTCCCCATCTTTGATGCCGGTCAGCATCGCTTTATCGCCATTGGTATAAACAATGTCCATCTGTACGGTATTGTTGTCGATCTTAATCATTTTGCGCCACGTCGTATAAAAGCTTTTTAAAGCAAAAAACGCCTGTGATCACACAGACGCTTTATTATTAATATGTCTCTTTGGAGATCTGAGCACCAAATAACATCGTATTCTTCTTTGTTAATGTCTCAGTTATTAACAATGGTGTTTACAAGCAAGATTGACTAAATGGCCCGTTGTTAAACAGGTCATCTATCATTTCATCGCCGGCTGCTACGTTGTTACTGGCACGAACATAGGTTCTTAGTCCTATGATCTGTACTTGTACATAACGAGCGAGTTTCGCAGGATCATTTGATCTATCAAGCTCACCTTTGTCTATTGCGCTTTGGATGATGTCAGTGAATTTAGATTCAACGGCGGCCATTTTCTCTTTGGCTTGGTTTAATAAATCTTCGTGTTCGTCGGTGAGCTCTGCAATTGTTTTTACGAGCATACACATGCCGCTTGGCGCGGTGTTTTGACATCCGATAACGATACTTCTAACAAAATGCTTAAGTGCTTCAAGTGGTGAGTCGGATTCTTCTAAGCATTGCTGCAGTTGAGTACCACTAACATCGGCATAGTGTTGAATAGCCTCTTTAAATAAGTTCTCTTTGCTTCCAAAGCTTGCGTAGATACTGCCGGGACGGAGGTCGACAACCTCCTGGAGGTTTCGCATTGAGGTACCGTGAAAGCCTTTTTCCCAATACAGGTTGGTTGCTTTATCTATAACATCTTCTCTATTGAACTTAGCGTACTTACTCATAATATAAACCTCTCTCCAAAGGTATGAACGACCGTTCATGATACCGTGGACAGTCGATGAAATCTATATTAAAACTAAGGTTATTAATAAGTATATAGGTGAATTCTACGCCCGACACCTTGCAACCTTGTGTCAATAACACATTCGAGCTCTTTTTGGTTCTCGCAAATACTCGACATATAAAAATATGTTTACTTAATGTCTTTGGATTTGTTGCCGTCAATAGCGATTTTTCTGTATTAATAATATTTGATTCAAGTGAGCTTAACTTCTTTTGTGTTACTATATGATGTAATTGAAATTTGAGTAAGCAAGCCTTAATGACGTTATCAAAAAAGTATATTAAAAATAATTTTTCATTAGCTTGGCCATTGGCGCTAAACGCACTACTAATGCAGTCGATGTTACTGATCGATACATTTTTGGTCTCTCCATTGGGAGAGGAATCAGTGGCTGCTATGGGGGTGGCAACAACAATTGTTGCATTTGTGCTTGGTATTCAAATGGCATTGGCAAATGGTACACAGATGATTTTAAGTCGTGCTTTTGGTAGTGGGCGACCTAAAAGTTTGAGTAATGCTTATTTTGGTGGCTTGGTTATTGCGATTAGCTTTGCGGCTGTATTTATGTCAATGATTCTTATCTTTGGTAGTGAATTGATCGCAATGATAGTTGATTCTGAGTCATTGATATCACAAGCGAAAAGTTACCTAAATTTCTCTGTTTACATCATTCTTTTTACGGCGGTAACTCAAACAATCATAACGCTTTTTAACAGTACTGGAAAAACCTCTGTCCCATTCAAAGGTTATTTGATAGAACTGCCTATTAATTGCGCATTATCTTATATGTTTATCTATCAGTTTGATATGGGGGTTTCGGGAGCGGCGCTTGGAAGTTTATCTGCGATCATGCTGAGAACGAGCTACCTTATTTACTCAGTCGTTTCGGATGACCACATAAGTTTAATGATACCTGATGATCTTCGCGTTTTTGTTAATACTACTCGGCATCATTTACATGAAATTCTCCCATTTGCAGCGAATATCACCATTCTTGCTATTGGTGTTACTGTCTATCAGTTGATGTTCTCTCAGTTGAATATTAACGAGTATGTTGCGATTACACTTCTGTATCCATGGATTCGAACTGGGAGTCAGTTCATTACTTCTTGGTCCCATGCTTCAGCTATTATAATTAGCCAGAAGATAGGGGCCGGTAAACTTGACGATCTTAAAGAGTCGGTAGACACAAGCATTGATGTTGCGGTCGGTATATCGAGCGTTAGCTGTTTGTTCTTTCTATGTCTTCATTATGCATTCAGCTACATCTATCCTGATCTTACTACAGAGACCTACTTGGCAATGTCGTTGATAGCACCTCTGTATATTCTCCTTCCTCTTATACGTGGTTACAATACTGTCCATGGCAATATTCTTCGAGCGGTAGGGAAAACTAAGTCCGTCTTCAAAATAAACTTCATTGGTCAGTGGGTTGTTTCACTGCCATTGCTTGCCACTATTATCTTCCTTTTTGATGGTTCCATTTTCTGGGCGTTTGCTATCCAACCTTTTGAAGAGCTTATTAAAGCTCTACCATTTAGAATATTGGCTAGAAAGACAGTGCTTGAATTCGATATGGAAATGGCTAAAAAAATGGATTACGACTAGTTTTCTGAACGCAAATATTAAGAAATTGATAAAATACATCACACATTCTATGACTATAATGTCATTGTTTTCATATTTATCGATGATATTCCTGCTGCTCTCTGTGGCAAATTTCAAGCTTTTAAAAAAAGCTCATTTCTGTTTTGTTGCTCTGCAGGTTTGAAAACTGTCTGTAGTTGACTACACTCTTAAAAATTAGAATAAATGAATATGACTATACTGCTGCACTTTATTATTTATAGGGCTCAGATTTAATAAAAATGGATAATTTCACATTACTCGTAACACTGTTTATTGTTGCTGGTGTTAATACTTTGTTTACTTTCGGCAATTCAAAAAATGCAGGTAGTGCTGTATCAAAGGAATGGCGACGCTCTGCGGTTCTACTACTAATCGGATTCAGCTTTATGCTGACTCAGTCTAGCTGGCCTAAGTTGATCTCGATTGTTATTGCGAATTATCTGCTCATTCTTGGGTTCTATTTTCAAATATACGCTGCCTTTTGCTTTGAATTTAGAAAGAGCGCGGTGTCCAAGCATTTTCTCTTTTCTATTACAGTTGTCTATGCGATATATTTTATCTATTTCACTTACATAGATTTCAATACTACGTATAGAATCATCTTTTTTTCCAGTTTATTAGCGTTATTTTATGGCTATGCCATCGTCAAAATGCGACGTTTTTGGAAGGATAAAAATAACATTCCTAGGACTCAAGAGGTTTATTATCTGTTTTGTGTAGGGCTTTTATTCTATGTCGCACGAACGGTTGTTACGATTATTGAGTTTGGCGATGTAAATTCTTTGTTTGATAAAAACACCATGACGACTATCTCATTTCTTTTTCTTATAATGTTTAACTTGGTTTTTTTAGTTGGTATGTTTATAGCAACGATCAGAGAGAAGAATTTTCATATCAATAGAGAGAAAGAGAAGCTCAACCATTTATTCGACTTTCTCAGCGATACCGCTAAAAATCTCAAATTGGAAGATCTATACCCTGCGATAGAAGATGTGTTGAGAAAATCATTTAAGGTGAGTACTGCCGCAATATTTTTGAAGGATGAAGGGAAAGATAGCCACTCGATGAGTTACGTATTTAATGACCTAAACTTGTCACTTGATGAGGTGACCAGTTTTAATAAAGGAGAAGGGCTGTCAGGTAAAGCGATGGAAGAAGATAGGGTTCTCATCATTGATATTGAGACCTATCCGAATCGTCGTCTCGCGGACATTTATAAGGCGCATGATGTCACTAATATGGTAAGCATCCCATTAAAAACGGCTGAGGGAATCATTGGGGCAATAACCGTTGTCTATACCAATAGCCTAAAAAATCAGGACGTTCTTGATAGTGAGTTTTTCTATTATTTGGGTGAACAGATTGGTTTAGTGGTGCAAAACGCACTGTTATATAAGAAGTTAACGGAACTTGCCGACACGGACTCTATGACAGGCTTATTGAATCGTCGCAAGATGCAAGAGATGTTCACTCTCGAGCTTAAAAAGATTAAGCGAAACAAAGAGAGGTTAACGGTTGCTATCTTTGATCTCGATAATTTTAAAAGTGTTAATGACAGCTACGGGCACGAATGTGGTGATAAAGTACTTAAAAATGCATCAGATATTTTTATTAGTGAGTGCCGAGAAACCGATTATGTCTGTCGCTGGGGAGGAGAGGAGTTTCTGTGTCTTTTCGTTGCAAGCGATATGGCATCGGGATTATTGGTGACAGAGCGAATAAGAAAAGTGTTTGAAAAGCAGGACTACCCTTGTCTTGACAGAGCGAACGTCACTATTAGTGCTGGGATTGCGGAGTATCAAGAAGGGATGACAATGGACCATCTAATTGCAGACGCGGACAAAGCACTTTATGAGGCGAAGAGAAAAGGTCGAAATAGGGTAGAGGCACATACCATAGATAATATGGTCAATAGAAATATCTAAGCAGGATAGAGGTTGCATAAATTAATGCAGACACGGCAATCACAGCACTCAATATCTTCTTCGCTCTAATCTCTCTATCTTCAACGGCTTCATCATATCGGAGTAATTGGGTAAATCGTTTACGGCTATAATAGAGACCGATAAAAGCAAACGTGAGAAGTATAAAACCGTTCACCATTAACAGTAAGTTATCGCCATGTTTACCCACTCGGGTCAATAATGCCCCGAGACCAAACATCAACATATGAGTACGCAACCATGACATCGATGTCCGTTCAGGTTGCAAGCCGGGATCTCTCTCGTTGTTTTTCATATTGCGATTGTTAACACAATAGTAATCGTGAGAAATAGCATTACTGCGCTAATAAGCTTTAAAAAGCCAGTGTAGGGCAATGCACTTTTATTGCGCATGGCTTTCTCATTTGAAGACCACCTTTTGTAAGCAAATACCGCAAGTAAACCGGAACATAGGCACAGAAATATCGACAGTAAAATACGTACGGAAGGGTTTGCCAGTTCAGGTGTGAGTTGATCTATCGCTATCGCACCAGCTAAAAGCGCGAGTGCGGTTCTTATCCAAGCTAAGTAGGTGCGTTCATTTGCCAAAGAAAATCGATAGTCTGGCGCTTCGCCTAAGCGTCGCCAGTTTGTCTTTGATGCTTTACGTTTACTATTCATAATGTTTGAACATAGGTCAATGTTGTTGGAGTTGAAAATGGGCGTTCAGTGATAATATCCCGCATATAGTAGCACCTACAAAGGGTGTTGTATTAATACATTGTAATATATAGATAAAAATCATCGACGCTTTGATTCTTTAATCAACATATCATAATGAACAAAATCAGAGAGCTCATCGCCCAAGATAAAAATTTAAATTGAACAATTGAAGAGTTTGTCTTAGCTTTAAATAGGTAGAGAGTAGAACTGCAGATAATGTGCAATAGAATAATATGTCAAATACTTCCAAACGAAACGATTCTATGGTGGTAGACAAATAAGATCTCTCCATATAAAACTCAGAAGGCGTGAATGAACGATATAGAACACATGCTGCTGCCTATTATGGTGGTAAAGCAAGGTTTGGTTGCTTCGTGCAATGATGTATTCACAGAACAAGTTGGCCATAGCGAGTTAGATATCGCTGGAACTGAACTTCAAGATATCATCACATTAACCGATCAAAGTGCCCTACAATATAGCTCTATAGGCCAACTTTTAGCCAGTGCAAGCCTAAAAGAAAACGGCTTACTTGTGTCCGCTACGGTAAAAAATACCTATTGTTATCCTTTACCTGTCCAATTACATTGCAAAGTTTGTGAAGGCGTGAGTGATTCATATAGAGTCTCTTTTCGTATACTTCAAAACCGATCTGTCGACCCTGTTACTGGTCTATCAAATGGCTGGGCAATCGCTTCTCGATCAGAGCATTTACTGATCAGTCAAGATTTCAAAAAAAAACAACTTCGCGCTCATATTCTTAAATGTGGATAACTTCTCCACCATTAACTTTCGCTATGGTTTTGACATCGGTGACGACTATCTATTGGTGCTTGCCAAGAGAATCCAAGAGGTTGTTGAAAGCGACAATCTCGTCGCCCGCTTTAATAATGCAAAGTTTGGAATATTAGTAGAAAATCGAGATGAGCTGTCTAATGATGTGTTTAATGCTCACCTTACCTCCATTTGTGAGAGGCTTTGTCGGTTGGCTGATAAACCACTGACGCTGCTAAGAGGCATCGAGGTTAGTAAGTCATTCAGTATCGGTGTGAGTGAGCATAGTGTTCGTTATAATAGCTTTCACGCCGTAGAGATTGCCGCCGAAACCGCGATGCTAGAAGCCAAAAAATATAGCGAATCAAAAATTCAGTTTTCCACGTCTCAAACCTTGAGCGATATACTTTCTCATAAGCTCATTATTGATGCTCTGCCAAGTGCAATTGAAAACGACAAAATAAAGATACATTATCAACCACAATATGAGATCGCGTCAGAGAAGCTTGTCGGTTTCGAAGCGCTATCGCGTTGGCAGCATGATGTACTTGGAAATATTGCACCAGATGTTTTTGTCACAATTGCTGAAGAGATAGGATTGCACTTTGATTTTGACCTGTGGGTTTTCAAAAAGGTTTGTTCTCAGATAATTTCTTGGAGAGAGCAAGGATTACAGCCTCCTAAAATAGCTATCAATATCTCGTTTAAAACACTCGAAATGACAACATTCGCAGACCGATTGAAAATGATTATAGATCAGACTCAATGTCCCACCGAGTTGGTAGAAATTGAAATCACGGAAACGGCTTCTGCTAAAAATTTGGTGTCCTTAAATGACAATATTGTTCGTGTTAAAGCGTTAGGAATCAGTATCGCTATTGATGATTTTGGTGCCGGGTATTCGTCTCTAAGTATGATACGAGAGTTTCATCAGTCATTAGACAAACTCAAATTGGACCGTTCATTAATTCAGAATGTCTGTAATACAGAAGTTGATAGAGAGTTTGTCAAACAAATCATCAAGATGAGTCAGGTACTTGATGTGGAAATTTTGGCCGAAGGTGTGGAAGAAAAGGCGCAAAATGACCTTTTGAAAAAACTCGATTGTGGTTATGCTCAAGGCTATTACTATGCTAAGCCGCTTTCAAAACTAGACGCAGAGCAGTTGATGTATAAACTAACCAATTAAACCAGCCTTTAAGATCAATAGATATTGGCTTAATTGGTTACGCTTAGGCCTGTGTTATTTACACCCTTGTAGGTATTTGTTAATCACGGTTAAAACCCCAGACTCTTGGTTGCTTGGTGCACGGTAGCGAGCATACTGCTTTACTTTCTCATGCGCATTTTCCATCGCGTAAGAGTGGTAACTTGCTTGAAGCATCTCAACGTCGTTAAAGTAATCGCCGAAACTCATCGTTTCTTCAAAGCTAAAACCAAGCGTATTTTGGAGATGTTCAATTGCGGCTCCTTTCGAAGCAACGGCATTCATGACATCAAGCCAGATTTTTGCGCTGACAACCACTTTATGGTTATGGCCGAATTTGCTGTTAATTATCGGGTAGATGTACTCTTCCGACCCGCCGAAGTGGCAGATAGCGACTTTAATGAATTCGTCTTCAACAGAGAGTAAATCGTCAACAAATTCACAGCGATGATAGTATTTCTGTATTTCTTTGATGGCTTGTGGCGATGTGGTCTCTACGTAAGCGGACTTCTTACCACACAATACGATATGCGTGTCTTCAATAGAGCGTGCTTGATTGATAATCTCTTCAACCGAGGGCTTGCCGATGGTGCAGCTATAAAGTTCTTCGCCGCGATGCATCACTAAGGTTCCATTCTCTGCAATAAACATCATGTCATGATTGGCAGGGGAGAATGTCTCTATCAAACTGTAGTATTGGCGTCCTGACGCGGCTGCGAAAATAATGCCTTTGTCCGTTAGTTGTTGATAAATTTCGAAAAATTTTGGATCTAGTTTACCCATTTCGTTGAGTAAAGTACCGTCCATATCGGCGGCAATAAATTTGATACTGTGTTGTGACATCAATGAATATCCACGTTAAGGTAAAAGTAGTGAAGGTCGGAGTTGAATGAAGGTATTGAAACAAGAACTTGAAAAAAATACTACTCTTTCTTGTTGTCTCAAAGTTCTTGGCAATTTTCAATCGCTGTCAAATGAAGAATAAACTAATAACGAAGGTGCTCACGGAATTGACTTCAGCGAGCATTCCTTTCTGTTCTAGACGATACTTTATAAGTATCCTAGCCGTAATTATCGAAATATCTATATACGATGTTGTATCTCGTACGAGTTGAATTATGTCTATTTTAGAATCCGTAATCTTAATGAGCGGTTTGATTTTTTGTCTAAATTTACTGTACTGGAGTAAACAGACGTGGGGCATCATCCTTACTATTCTCATGCTACTCGGTGCTCTGGCCGCGACGCTTTATTGGCCATTAATGTTGGGTGCGGCTATTGGGCTTGTTTCAGTGATAGCATTGAATCGATTTCAACCAGAATTAGCACGTGGCGAGACCCGTGAAAACACCTTAAGAGATTGGATACAATTTCTTATGTCTCTGTCTATGTTATTAGTCGGAATTCAATATGTGGTTTATTACGCGCTGTTAGGTAATGGTGTCATAGTCGGTTTGACTCGCCCTGATGTAGTGGATGCGTTTTTACCTATTGCAGGTGGCCTTGAATTAAAAGCCATAATCATGCTAGGTCTGTGGGACCAAAGCCACCCAGCAGCCGCAGTTATGTTATTTACCGTATTGCTTAGTGGCGTGTTATGTAAACGTGCCTTTTGCGGGTGGATCTGTCCACTTGGTCATGCAGGCACCTATCTATATCAATTGCGTATTCGCTTTTTTAAGGGTAAGTTTTTGCCACCAAGTTGGGTCGACTGGCCACTACGAATGGTGAAATACTTGCTGCTCATGGGGTTGCTTTATATTGTCGTTCTCGCGATGCCAAGCAATGCTCTACCTCATTATCTCAATGGCTACTATCAAAAAATGGCCGACCTCAAAATGGCTATGTTTTTCATCACCCCTAGCTTGATTGAAGGGGTATTGATTGGTTTGGTTTTGGCTTTAGTTGTGTGGCAAGACAGAGCCTTTTGTCGATATTTATGCCCGTATGGAGCCGTGTTAGGTTTATTGAGTTTCTTTAGTCCGCTCAAAGTAAGAAGAGATACAACGCATTGTTTAAACAATACCAAGGGGATGGACTGTGATAAGTGTACACGAGCCTGTCCGGCGAGAATTAAGGTCCATACTGTAGTAACCGTTCGTACGGATGAGTGTCAGGCCTGCATGCGTTGTGTCAGCGCTTGTCCTCAGAAAAAGGCGTTGGGAGTGAGACTACCAACAGGTAAGAATATTACCTCACGCGGCGTTTTGATTCTTCTTTTACTCTTGATGTTTGGTATTCCGTTACTTGCCTATCTTGGTGGTTTTTGGCATAGCCACGTGAGCGACGAAACCCGAATGGAGTTGATGAAATACATTCATCAGATCAACCATTGATATTATAAATTCTTCTTCCTTCTCTATGATTTTAATCGCTTATCTTCTTGTAGGAATAAATAAGAGACGCTAATTTGAGTGAAAATGAACAATCGTTCAAATAAGTCTTGAATAATGGTCGCTAACAAGCTACATTTTTATCACTCATTGGCGATTCATTCGTCAACAATAAATTCAATGATACGATAGGGGCACATTATGGGAAATGAATATACACCGCCAAAAGTCTGGTCTGACGAAACGGAAAGTGGTGGAACATGGGCCAGTATCAATCGACCTGTATCAGGGGCTACGCATGAAAAGCCTCTTCCTATCGGTGAACATCCAATACAGCTGTATTCTATGGGGACTCCAAATGGTCAGAAAGTGACGATCATGCTCGAGGAGTTACTTGCGATAGGTAAAACCGAGGCGGAATATGATGCACATCTAATTAACATAATGGAAGGGGACCAGTTCTCCTCTGGTTTTGTCGAGGTTAACCCTAACTCCAAAATCCCTGCATTAGTTGATCGTTCTGTTGATGCATCCACGATGCTGTTTGAATCTGGTTCTATACTTTTGTACCTAGCAGAAAAGTTTGATAGCTTTTTACCCGCCAACGGTGCGCAGCGAGCGTCTGTGATGAACTGGTTATTCTGGTTACACGGGAGTGCGCCATATTTAGGTGGCGGGTTTGGTCATTTTTACGCCTACGCACCGGAGAAATTCGAATACCCAATTAATCGTTTCTCAATGGAAATCAAACGACATCTTGATTTACTGGATAAGCAACTAGCACGAAATACCTATATAGCGGGTGACGAATATAGCATCGCAGACATTGCAATTTGGCCATGGTACGGCAATCTGGTACTTGGCAATGTTTATGATGCCGCCGAATTCCTAGACGTGAAAAGTTATACCAATCTGGTCCGTTGGACCCACCAAATCGCCGATCGACCTGCTGTTCAAAGAGGCCGAATTGTAAACCGTTCTTGGGGTGAAGATTGGGAAGCCGTCGCGGAACGTCATAGTGCCGATGACATTACCAATGCCATGAAACTTAAGCCTTAGTATTCTCATTGCGGGTTTTTCCTGACTCGGCTTTAATTACTCCTAAACCTGATGGAATAGCTGCTTTTGGTGGTCTACGAAGTCAGGTTTTTTGATCTGAACGGTTTCTAATAAGGTTACATACCAACCTGTAAAATTGTTTGATCAGCAATATTGTTATTAAAGCACCTTATGAATAAATTTTCGTTTTAATGAAATTATTTATCCGTCGAACCTTTCTATTTAAAAGCCAGAGCAAGACATTAATGAGTCGCTTGTTTACTTTGAACTGAAAAAAGTAGATAACATTAGTATCTCTGCAATGAAGGTAAAATGTTGATGCCCAGAAAAAACCAGATGCTATTGGCATTAGCAATATTGCTCTGTTTAGCGATTTATTTTGACATGCAATCTTTAGTGACGCTCGATGAACTAAAAAGGTCGATTACTAAATTTAGACAGTGGAGAACAGAGTCACCGGTTTTGGTTATAGGTGGGTTTATACTGCTGTATGTTTCGGTTGCTACACTCTCCTTACCTGGTTCCGCGCTGTTGACTCTGACATCAGGTGCATTGTTTGGATTAGTTGAAGGAGTCGGTATAGCCGTAATATCGTCAAGTATTGGAGCGCTTTTTGCTTTCTTGATTTCTCGATATTTACTTCGAGAATTTATCAAAAACCGTTTTCCAGAACAGTTGGCCACGATAAACCAAGGGGTAAGAAAAGAGGGAGCCGTTTATTTATTTTCGTTACGGTTAATCCCTATATTTCCTTACTTTATTGTAAATATATTGATGAGTGTGACAGCGCTGAGGGCGTGGACGTTTTATTGGGTAAGCGCGTTAGGGATGATTCCTGTGACCGCCGCTTATGTAAATGCAGGAACACAACTCGCTCAGATAGATAGTGTCTCTAGCGTCCTTTCCTTGAAGCTGATGCTGTCATTTTCATTGTTGGGCCTCATTCCATTCATTGCAAAAATGGTAGTTAATAAAATGAAAAAAGATGCAGTAAGCAAAAATTGGACAAAACCAAAGAAATTTGACCGCAACTTAATTGTTATTGGTGCTGGTGCTGGTGGGCTGGTGACCAGCTATATTGCCGCGGCAGTAAAGGCTAAAGTGACCTTGATAGAAGCCGGAGAAATGGGTGGGGATTGCTTGAATTACGGTTGTGTACCGAGCAAGGCTATTATTAAAAGTGCCAAAATGGCGAATAATATCAAAAACGCCCATCATTACGGTTTAGAAGATTCGGTTCCTCAATTTTCCTTCAAAAAGGTGATGCAACGTGTTCATGACGTTATCGCAGAGGTTGCGCCTCATGACAGTGTGGAACGCTATACCAGTCTTGGTGTTGATGTTGTAAAAGGTTACGGAAAGATATTAGACCCATGGACTGTAGAGATCGCCTATGAAGATGGGACATCGACTAAGCTGACCGCTCGTAGCATTGTTATAGCAACAGGTGCGCGTCCATTTGTTCCACCGCTACCAGGTATTGAAGATACCGGTTATGTAACCAGCGATACGCTATGGACTGAGTTTGCGAAACTCGACACCGCACCAGAAAAACTGGTCGTGTTGGGTGGTGGTCCAATTGGGTCTGAATTGGCGCAGTCTTTTTCAAGATTAGGATCAAACGTGACTCAGATTGAGATGGCCGACCGAATCATGATTCGAGAAGATCTCGAGGTTTCAGAGTTCGCGACCAAAGCACTGCAAAAAAGTGGTGTGAATATACTTACTTCTCATCAGGCACTTCGGTGTGAATTGAAAGATGGTAAGAAATTCATTGTGGTTAAGCACCAAGAACAAGAGATTGAGATTGAATATGATCAACTTCTTTGTGCCGTAGGGCGTAGTGCTCGTCTTGATGGTTATGGGCTTGAAGAACTGGGTATCGAAACCAACCGTACGATCGTAACGAATGAATACTTGGAAACACTTCATCCAAACATCTTCGCCGCAGGCGATATCGTTGGTCCATATCAATTTACACACGTCGCTGCTCACCAAGGTTGGTATGCCGCTGTTAATGCGTTGTTTGGGCAGTTTAAGAAATTTAAAGTAGATTATCGAGTGATTCCTTGGACAACCTTCATCGATCCAGAAGTCGCAAGAGTGGGTATCAATGAGTACGAAGCACAAGAAAAAGGAATCGACTACGAGGTAACTCGATTCGAGTTTAAAGAGCTTGATAGGGCCATTACAGAGAGCGCAACCGACGGCTTCATTAAAGTGATTACACCAAAAGGCAAAGACAAAATACTAGGTGTGACCATTGTATCTGAGCACGCTGGTGATTTGATTGCAGAGTTTGTTTTGGCCATGAAACATGGCCTTGGTTTGAATAAGATACTGGGTACAATTCATAGTTATCCAACCTGGGCAGAAGCGAACAAATATACGGCAGGTGAGTGGAAGCGCGATCACGCACCGCAAACTATTCTTCGTTTATTAGAGAAATATCATACATGGCGACGTGGTTAACGACACGAAGGTACTGAAATTGATATAATCTGTACGTTAATCGTATTTATGTCAAAAGGCCGCACTGTTCCGAGTGAAATTATGCTCAATGTGAATAGTCGCGGCCAAGTTATCTTTGAAGGACTGGGAAATTGAAAAATTTTGTTAATCTTGTTGTTATTATGTTCATCACACTCTTACCTAGAGCATTCGCCTCTGAGAACGTGAATTTATCAGGAAAAGTGTTAGAAGCTTTGAATTCAGGTGGCTATGCCTATGTGTTAGTGGAACTGGAATCAGAGCAGAGATGGTTTGCAGGCCCTAGCGCCCAGATAAATGTGGGTGATGTTGTGTCGTTTGACGAAGAAGGCATTGGCATGACTCAGTTTCACAGCAAAAGCCTCAATCGTGATTTCGACATTATCTACTTTGTTAATGCCATTCACAATGGTAATAGCGTCTCGGTTGTTGCATCGGGTCAGGCAGCGCAGTCTAGCGTCGTTATAGACGAAATAACGCCAGCAGAGGGTGGTAATACCGTGGCAGACATCGTGGCTCAGAAAGATGCCCTGTCCGGAAAAACCGTTGTGTTACGAGGTAAAGTGGTTAAGTTTAGCCCTCAGATAATGAAAAAAAACTGGTTACATATTCAAGATGGGACTAGCGATTCAGCAACGGGCCTGAATGACCTCACCATCACGACGGCAGATTCTGCCCGTGTCGGTGATATCGTGACGATTACAGGCACACTTACACTGAATAAAGACTTTGGTTACGGTTATAAATATGACCTGATTATTGAAGAAGCTACCGTCGTTACTGAGTAGTGAGCATATTGAATTACCGCCTGATTTTGTACAAAGGACAACCCATGAATAATTGCTTGAAGCTCATTTTGACAGTGGCCTCTCCGCTGGTGCTAACCGGTTGTTTCAGTGAGACGAATAACCTGCCTGATCAGAGGCCAGATTATGCCTATGAGTTGGATACGTGGCAGGAAAACTCTGAGGTATATGAATTCACTATGAAAGCGAATCCAGAGCAAGCTTGCATTATGCTTATGCTCGACTCAGGAAAAGATATGGGGCTTTCGTGTATTCCTAAAGGGCCGCAAGGAAAATTAGACAAATTACTACCTGCGGATTTTGCTTACGAACTAGATACTTGGGCTGCGAACTCAGAGATCTATGAGTTTACACCGCGTTCAAATACAAACTACTCGTGCCTTATGTATATGCTAGATTCCGGTAATGCTATGGGATTACGCTGTGCTCCCAAGGCAAGCAAAGCTATAGAAACGCCATCTCAAAGTGAACAACCTTTAAGTAAATAGACACGAGTGACTAAGAATCACGAGTGATTGAAAATTAGTAGTCTGCGAACAGAATTCCGCCGTCGACGTAGTTGTCGTCAGCGGGAATCTATTGCAGACAGCGATAAGGCTCATGACGGTTATTCATCGAGTCGGTCACGTCACAGACATCAAATCACTTGCCGTGTCACCAGAATTATTATTGTTCAGATTCGACGCATCCTTTTTGGCACGAAGATTCCACACGTAAATCGGAGCGGATGACGCGCAGTCATTGCATACGATGTGAAATTCTTTCAATCTACTCCCCCATACCGGTATTCGGCTCTCAGAAGTTAAATTGTTTCCACCACAAAATGGGCATGATTTCATAATTACCTCCATTCACAGGTTATGTAGGGCTACGATTGCGCGACCTCGACTGGGTGAGCCGCAATACTGGCGGACATTTTTGTTAGCAACTTGAACACGGACGGAACAAAATAGAACGAAAGCAATGTCGTCAGTGCGGTACCACCAGCAATGGCAACCGCAAATGGAGGCCAGAACCCACCACCAGCCAAAATCAGTGGTAAAAAACCACCTATTGTCGTTATGGTGGTTGACGTGATATGTCGGGTACAACTCATCACGGCAGTCAATATCGCGTCTGAATTACCTTGGCTGGCATCAGGACAAGATCTTAGCTCGGCAATAATGACAATTGCCGCATTAATGGCCAAACCAACCACGCCAAGTAAGGCGATTATTGCTGTAAAACCAAACGGATAACTGAACAGCCAAATGGAAAATATACCAAGACCTGCCGCTAGGCCAGCCACGACAAAAATGACGGCGCTTAACCGAAAAGAGTTAAAAGACAGTACGACCACAAGCACCATCAAAACGGCGACAACAGAGACGTTTCCAACCAGTTGATTGACGGACTCATCTCGTTCGGCGGCCTCGCCACCGAATTCGATTGCATAGCCAGTTGGAAATGGGTAGTTTTCTAACTCCTTCTTGAAATCGTCTAGAACCGTTTGCGGCAGTACACTTGATTCTATATAGCCTTCGATGGTGTTGACTCTACGACCATTTCTTCTGGTGACACCGCCAATACTTGGTATTAATTCCAACTCAGATAGGCTGAGTACAGATACACCAGTGTTTTTGCCGTTAGAAGAGACAGGGAATCGTAAATTGTTCAAGTCATCGTAGTTTTCTCGTTCTTTATCTTTAATACTGACTCTAAGGGGAATCGACTCTGTCCCTTCGATGATACTTCCACTCTCATTACCTACTAATGTGGATTGTAATAGTCCGGCGAATTGGTTGAGGTTAAGACCGTTGAGTTGGATAGCCTCTTCGTCTACATTCAATTCAAACTGCGGAATACCCGCGGGTAAGCTTTCTCGTGTGTGCGTAACGTGGTCAATATTTGACAAAATCAAGCGAATGTCTTCACCAATACTCTTTAATTTAGTTAAGTCATTGCCGTAAACTCTTAACTCTATTGGTGCAGTAAAGGGGGGACCTTGTTCCAATTTTCGAACCAATATCTGTGCCTGCGGAAAGTTATTATCCAACTCTGATTGGAGCTTTGGAATGAGTCGGTTTGCGGCTTCGAAATTCGTCGTTTTAACCATAGCATGAGAAAAAAACGGCGCGTTGTGTTCTGGTGGCACCATGTTGTAATAGAAAGAAGGAAATGCAGATCCTATCAACCAGTTAACTTGTTCTACATCTTCATTGTCAGCGATAAATGCATGGATCTGTTCTGTCGCGGACTTTGTGGCATAAATACTGGCTTGAGTGGGTAAATAAACCTGAACCTCGAACATATCTCTGTCGGAGGCAGGGAAAAACTGTTCTGTTAACTGGGAAGTGCTCCAATAACCAAAAATAGGTAACATCATCGTTAACGCTATTGTTATCAAAGGATGACGTATGGCGATCGCCACTGAACGCCCAAACCATTTACTTAAAATAGGAATGCTTATTCCTGTCTGATACCAATTTGACGACGTTGTTTTGCTTGGAAGAAAAATACTCGATATTGAAGCAATAACGGTGTGCGAAATAACATACGAACCAACTAGTGAAAAAGAGACGGTTAACGCGATAGAACCGACAAATTCACCGGTGGCCCCAGGCATAAGAAAGATAGGAGCAAAGGCAAGTACGGTAGTCAGTGTAGAACCAAGCAATGGTGTCCAGAGGTGCTGAATCGCTAACATAGCGGATTCAAGTTTAGCTTTGCCTTTAAGGCGATAACTTTGGATAGTATCCACCATAACAACGGCGTTATCGACCATTATGCCCAGCGCAACGATAAAACCAGTTACGGACATCTGGTCTATAGGAACCCCTAAGTATTTCATCAGAGATAGCGTTGTTAACATGGTCAAAGGGAGTGACAAGGCGATAATCAGTGCAGCGCGAAACCCGAGAGTAAATAGCAGCACAATCAGCACAAGACTAAAACCAATAATTAGGCTTTCAGTCAACTCGAGTAGTCTAACCTCTGTATAAGGTTGCTGGCTAAATATTACGTCGGCTTTGATATTACTGGGTAATGCGTCGCGAAACTCATCTAATAGATTAATCGCCGACGGTGTCCATTTATCAACGCGAAGATTTGATTGCATTCGTATCGCGACAATGACTCCAGGTTTACCGTCGATGAGCGCAAGTTCGTCATAAGGTGTTTTATAAGAACGCTGTACGTCAGCAACATCTCCGATGCGAATGGTGTGACCAACATTATTAATGGAGATTGGAACCTGCCTAACCCGTTCTATAGAATCAAGATTAGACGATATTTCCAAACCAAATCTTGTTGAATCATTGACGAGTTCTCCTGCCGAGTTTTTAACATCTGCCCCGTCTAAAGCGCTTGCTAATTGTTGGCTAGAGTAGCCTAACGCTGCCGCTTTATTCACGTCAATATTGACGGAAATTTCCTCATCAAGTAAGCCGTAGTCCTCTACGAAGGCGGTGCCGGATAGTATTCGAAACCGTGTTGCTAACTCTTTAGCATATCGACCTAAAATCAATAGGTCTTCTTCGCCAGAACCTTGCCAATTTAGCGAGATCATAAGGGTAAATGCTTGACCGCTGTCCGTATCGAGATCAGGAGTGTGTGCGCTTTGTGGCAACTCCGGTTCTACGTCTGATAACTTATCTCGAACCTTTGACCAAATGGGTTCGATATCCACTATTGTATCGTCCAGTTCAAGACTAATTATTGAAACACCGAGGCGGGAAGTCGACGTGATTTTGATAATCTCGCTGAGTTGACGAAGTTCATTTTCAATCACTTCGGTAACAAGGGATTCCACTCGTGTTGCGTTGGCACCGGGGTAGATAGTTGAAATCGTTGCATTGCGACTGACGATGGCAGGGTCTTCTGCTCTTGGTAACGTATTTAATGCCGAAAAGCCACCAACGACTAAAAAGGCGACGATTAAGACCATTAGACGAGAGTTGGAGATAATGTTTGCGTATTTCATGATGGTCTCTCTATTTTGCTACTTGTACACGTTGGCCAGGCACCACTTTATGAAGTCCAGTAGTGATGACTTCGTCTCCGTCAGATATGGGGCCTTGCACATAAACAGACTGGTTGTTAGCAAAGAGTACTTGAACGCTTTTTCGGCCAACGATATTCTGTTCATCAAGAGTGAAGATATTCCATGTGCCTCTAATACCGTCAATCAAGGCGGTATTAGGTAACCAATACCCGCTCTTGACGTATTCCTTTTTATAAGACAGGTAGGCAAGCTCACCATCTAGAATTTCGGAGTCCGTTTGGTCCAATAAAAATCGTAGGCTTACATTTCTTGAATTGGAGTCGATGTTAGAACCTTGAGAAATTAGTGTTGCCTCGTGCTCTATATCCCCAACTCGAATGACATAATGATCTTGGGCTTCAATTTTTCTTATGTCGCTTACGTGAATACCAATAAGCGCTTCTTTGTTTGAGTCAGATAACAGTTCAAACGTTGCGTCACCTACAGACACAACATCGCCTAATGAAACAAAACGCTTACTCACTATTCCTGAATAAGGGGCATTTATTGTGGATTTTTGATGTTTTAGTTTATTTGTACTGATAGTGGCATTTATTCTTAATGCATTTGCTTCTAGAGCTTCTTTTTGGCTGATAAGTAAGTCGATTTCAGACTCAGAACTGAATCCCTTCTTTTTTAATGAGTATTGTCTTTTAAGATTTGCATTGGTTAGTTTTTGTTGTGCTTTGATTTCCTTCATTTGAGCGTCAAGTTGCTTAAGTTCTGTCAGTAACAGCTTAATGTCTAACCTAACTAAAGGTTGTCCTTTCTCCACAACCTCGCCCACATCAACATGTATTTCTGATATTTTTCCAGAAAGTTCAAATCCCAGATTTGATTTCTGACCGGCTTGTATAGAACCGACATATTCCCGTGTCACGGTGTAGCTTTGGCTCTCCGAGATAAGCTGAGATTCAACGGTAAGGCGTTGTTTGGGCTTTTGTACTGCCACAGTAGGATCAGAGCATGCAGATAAAAAAAATACGGCGGAGACAATCGCGGTATTCAGAATGGGGAAAGACATAAAAGAGACCTTTAATGTAGTGAACGCATTTAGAGTTAATGGACTAGACCGTCTAGTCCATTTTTTCATTAAACACGATATGGACTAGACTGTCCAGTTTGATTTCGGTATTATTTGATCATTCGACGATTCAACCTCTCGGTATTTATGTCCAGCTCTAGTGAAACGAAAAGAGAAAAAATCTTAAAAGCGGCAATCCAACTATTTGGTCAACAAGGGTATAGCGCAAGCATGGAGAGCGTAGCTAAGCTTGCTGATGTATCTAAACAGACGGTTTATTCTCATTTTAAAAATAAAGACGTACTGTTTGAAACCTGTATGAGAGATAAATGTCAGGAGTATCAAATCAATAAGGTAGTTTTTGACAATAAAGCGCCAATTGATGAGGTGTTGCTTCGATTTGCTCAAGGTTTTCAAGAAACATTGCTCAACCCGGGTGCGCTTTACACCTACCGAAACGCTGTTAGCCAAATAGATACTCATCCTGAGTTTGCAGCGACGTATTTGAGCTTCGGTCCAGAAAAAACCAACGAATGCCTACAAGATTATCTTCTAGAGAAAGAAAAAGAGGGGATCATCAAGCTCCATGGTTCATGTGAGGATGCAGCAATACAACTCCTTTTAATGCTGCATGGTAAAGTGGTTTATTGGCGTTATCTAGGCGCTGATACAGGTGAGACAGAAGCGCAACGTGTTACGTATTTGAAAAGCTGTATTGATATGTTTTTGAGCTATGTCCGAATTAAATAGCAAGGCAGGTTTCCCCGCATTGTTATTTAAGCCGATGGTATATCCTCCATCGCTATATCTTTATCTGTATCTATCCACCAAGTAAGGATCAATGTACTTAGCCCCGCTAAACCAAAACTGATCACGAGTGGAAATACTGAACCATCAAAAAAGGCGCCAATTGCAAATGCGAGCAAAGCGGAAATTATGGTGGAGACCGAACCAACAATTGCCGAGCCTAATCCCGCTGACTCACCCAAAGGCTCCATGGCGAGGGCGTTGATATTACCAAATATCATCGCGAGGCTGAAGAAAGTAGCCAGCATGTAAAGGGTGGTTAAGGCTAACGGTGGGTATCCGCCAAAGTTGATGGTAACAACAACGAACAGAGCAGCAATCATGCTGATAGCAATAAGTGCAATGCGGACAATGTAACGCATTCCATACTTCATGACATTCTTGCCATTGACGTAAGATGAGACTCCAAAGGCAAGCGTTAGCCCAGCAAAATAGAGTGGGAACCATTGGCCTAGTTGGTATGTTTCGGTAAATAGTTGGGAAGCCGAACTCAAATAGAACACAAATGGACCCGAAATGATGCCTGCCGAAATTGTATAGCCAATAGATCGACGATTTTTAAAAATAGAACCGATAGCGGTCAACATTGCGGATGCGGAGAACTTAGCTCTATTTTCTGCTTTTAGCGTTTCCTCCTGTCGAATCAGATACCAACTGAGCGAAATCAATCCCACGAGAAGAATAGCGAAGAAGATACTTTGCCAATTAGCCAACGTTAAAATTAACTGACCAAACAGGGGGGCAAGCATAGGGACAAGAACAAAAATCATCATAATAAATGACATAACTCTGGCCATTGCACGCCCTTGATATAGATCTCGAATAATGGCAACAGAGATAACCCTTGGGGCTGCAATACCGAATCCTTGTAAGAAACGGCTAAAAACCATCGTGTCATGATCCGTCGCGGTCATTGCCATGATACTTCCGACAATGAATACGCTATACCCAGCAACAATAGAAAGGCGCCTACCTATTGAATCTGAAAGTGGCCCAAACAAGAGTTGGCCTAAGGCTAAACCGACGAAAACGGCGACGATAAAATGTTGAGCGTCTTTTGGGCTAGGTGAATGTAATTCAACCGCGATAACTTGTAGTGCGGGTAATATCGCGTCGATAGATAAGGCAACAATGGACATCATTAATGCCATCATTATGATGAATTCATTGAAAGGTAGTTCTTTTCTTTGGTACTGCTTCATGTGAAGACTCTCGTAATTATTTGAAATTTTAATTTTTATCTTTAGTGAAGATGGATTGACTGTAATCTAACCGCTATTTCGTTTGTCAAAGCCACCGTTCACTTTATGCTGAGAGTCTAGTAGTTAAAGCTAACTTTAAGTCAAGATTTTCCTTTTATGAATATCACCATTTTAAATTACAGGAAACAGGTTTCCCTTATTCTTGAGCAAGTTCCGTTAATACCTGTTTAAAAGTGTCTACTGGGTGGGCACCACTGAGGGCGCTGGTTCGATTGAATACAACCGTTGGTACGCTAGTAACACCAAGTTGAGTCCAGTAATTTTCGGCTATCCGAACTTCATCACGATGTTCCTTATCATCCAAACGACGGATGGCTTCAGTCCCATTAAGCCCAATACTGTTAAGTTCTTCCACTAGGATGCTTCTATTTGATACGTCTTTCTGCTCGGTAAAAAAAGCGCTGAAAAGGCGTAATTTGAGTTCTGTTTGCTTGCCCATTTCTTTAGCGTACTCAAGCAAGATATGTGCTTCAAAAGTATTAACCATCTTCATGTCATCAAAATACTTGAACTCAAAGCCGTGTGCGGCACCTTGCATAGTGATGTTTTCGCGTGCGCGTGCACTATCTTCTGCTGACGAGCCGTATTTTCTTGCGATATGTTCTTTCAGACCTTCGCCTTCTGCCGGCATATCTGGATTGAGTTCGAAAGGTTGCCACTCTATCTCTACTTGATCTTGCATACCTAATTCATCAATCGCGGCCTTTAGGTGTTGATAGCCTACGATGCACCAAGGACATACTACATCTGAGACAATATCTAGCTTTATTTTCTTTTTCATCTTCTTACCTTTATCCCGTTTCAGGATGGGTGACTTGAGTGAGTCGACCACCACGCGCTCATTTGATTGAACGACTGTTCATTAAGGATAATACACCTAAAATGAAGGTGTGAGAAGTCGATTGAAGAATTAGTTTTTGCGGCTTTTATTCATCCGAGATAGTAAGCACTATTTTACCAACGTGTTGCTTTTTCAAAAACTCTACTTGAGCGATATTTATATCGGTAAGCGGGAATGTTTTTGCAACAAGAGGAACAATTTTCCCGCGCTCAATCTGATTAATCAAATTTTTGAACACATGAGGGGCCAAAACGGTACAACCAAAGAAACTCAAATCCTTTAAATATAAGGTTCTCACGTCAAGGTTGACATGTGCTCCCGCAATAGCGCCTGAAACAGCGTAACGTCCACATGGGCGCAATACCTCTAAGTATTGCGGCCACTGTTTACCCGCGACTAAATCGATAATGACATCGACACTGTTTTCACCGAGGATCGCGATTAAATCGGCATTACGTGCAATCACTTTATCGGCTCCAATATCGAGCAATTGCTGATTTTTACTCGGGCTTGTCATGGCAATAACGTAAGCACCTCGAGCTTTAGCTAATTGAATCGCTGCGGAACCAACGCCTCCGGAAGCACCTGAAATTAGAACAGTATCAGCCTGATTGACGTTAGCGCGCGTAAGCATGTTTTCCGCGGTGGAGTAGGAGCAAGGGAATGAAGCAAGCTCGTTGTCTGTTAAAGAAGTCTCTATGCGGTAAGCGTGCTTTGCGGAGACAGCAATATATTCAGCGAAACCACCATCACATTCAGAGCCCAAATACCAGGGTGGGGTGCGCGTCTGTCCCTTTACTTCACTAAGACATGGCTCTATAAGAACCCGTTCACCGATTCGTTTCGTATCGACTTTCTCACCAACGGCGACTATTTTACCGCAGACATCAGCGCCTTGTATTCGAGGGAAGGACAACGCGTTACCAGACCAACTGGCTTTATTGTCTAGTGCTTCATTTTTTGCGTACCAACCAATTCGAGTATTGATGTCGGTATTATTCACGCCCGCGGCAGAAACACGGATAAGAACCTCATTATCAGATGGAGTCGGAACAACAATGTCGTTACGACATTGAAGCATTTCAGACTCTCCGTAAGCAATAAGTTGAATACCTTTCATTTGTTTTGGAATCGTTGTCATTAATGGTTACCTCTATCTACATTTACGTCGGTTTTATTCAATTTCTATCGGCTATTTAAGCATATGGGCGGCGGCCTTTTTTGCCGCAGTAATAGCGTCATGTCCTATTACTGGCCATGCGCTTGAAACTCCTTCATGGAGTAAATATAGGATAGTGGCTAGCTCTGCATTTTCACTCTGGTGAGCAAAAATATGTTGAACATCGAGCTTGTATTTTTTCACTGCTTGATTGATTAGTGAGTTATTCGGGAAAGCGGCGATGGCATTCATCGATAGGCAACCATTTGGGGCGCTTTTTGTCATCCATTGTTCAAGCTTATCGAAGATACAAAGGATAGACTCGGTGCTATCTGTGGGTAAGTTGTTCGCTAAGATCGTTAGATACCGCTGGTGGCGATATTCGAGTGCGCCCACAATCATGGCTTCTTTTGATGGGTAATATCGGTAAAGAGTACGTAAGCTTACGTTACACGCTGTTTTTAACTGTGCGACACTTGGCTCGGCGAAACCATGTCGACTGAAAGCCTCTTCTAGGCTGGCGGCTATTTGATCTTTAGTCATTGGGTTCTCTGAGTATAATATTGACAAGGTAGAACATTCATTCTACTCAGGCAGGGTAGAATGAATGTTCTACCTTGTCAATTAAGATTGAGAACCTGAAAAGGGTTTAAGGCATTATTAATCTTTTAGCTCGATGGCTCTGAATTAAGGTGTAACCACCAGAACTGACGATAAGTAGGCTACCTAATAGCGTTGTTGTATCAGGCGTTTCAGCGAATACAAATACACCAAGGACTAATGCAAACAATAAACGACTATATCGGAAAGGCGCGACGACTGAGACGTCACCAGTGCGCATCGCGATAGTTAATGCATTATAAGCGGCAACACCAAACAAGATTGCTCCGACTATTTTGAGCCCAGTAATGAGGTCTATTCGCAGTGGCTCGCCACTATAAACAAACATGGCTAACCCTGTTGGAATCATGACAAAAAAACCGTAGATGCCTAACTGCGTATTGGACAAAGTGGCGGGTGCAGCACGAGTAGCGAGGTCCCGTCCGGCAAATCCTATCGTTGCTACAACAGCAAAAATAGAGGCAGTTTCGAACCCTTCGAGGCCAGGTCTAATAATCATTAACACGCCAACCAAACCAACTAAAACAGCCAGCCATCGTTTCTGTCCAATTTTTTCGCCAAAGAAAAATGCGGCACCTAACATGGCGATTAAAGGTGTCGCTTGTAATATAGCGGAAGCGCTAGAGAGTGTGGTTAATGTAATCGCTAATGCGAAAGAGAGCCGGCCAGAAACTTCACAAAAGGCACGGATAATAATGGGGCGGGAAAGAATGGCAGGGTGAAAAATGATTTCTCCCTTCTTTTTGGTTAACAACGCGAAAATTACTGTTCCGCCTAATCCAAATAGCGCCAATATTAATCCAACGTTAGTGGTACTTGCGGCAGATTTTATCAGCATGTCCTCAATGGAAAACGCTGCCATGGCCAGTACCATAAAGATACTGCCTCGAGTATTGTTCAAATACGTGCTCCTATTCCTCCTTGAATTCTCGCACTAGCATAACCTAAGCGATAAGGATCAATAACCCCGCGTTGTCTTTTTTCTTAAATACTGATGCAAATTTAACGGACACCATGGCTACCGAATGGCCTAAGTCGTGCTTTATTGCGCTTACTCGATAAAAATTATCAAGGACACATTGCTTAATGTATACACTATTAAATGCAAGAAAGTTAGCAGTGGACAACCCTGTATCGGCCTGTCCACTGAGAGAGTAGAGTCTTTAAGTGGCTAATTTTTTTAAAAAATTAGGTTTTGAACTTTGAGACCAAAGAGGTAAGTTGTGTGGCCACTTCGCCAAGTCGCACTGAATTTAGTCTCGCGTTGTTGGATATCTCATGCACGACAGAAGCATCGGTATGTATTTGGTGGATGTGGCTATTAATATCTTCAACCACCTGATGCTGCTCTTCTGTCGCGGTGGCGATTTGAATGTTCATATCTCTGATTACTTCGACTGCGGTGGAGATTCCCTCGAAATTACCATGGACAGATGCGGTAATATCCACCGTCTCTTGTGAGGCGGCAAGGCTATGCTTAATCTGAGTTGATGCTCCCTGTGTGCGCATTTGTAATCGCTGAACTAAATCGTTGATCTCTCCCGTCGAATCAGAAGTGCGTTTTGCGAGAACTCTGACTTCATCAGCAACGACGGCAAATCCTCTTCCTTGATCTCCGGCGCGCGCGGCTTCAATTGCCGCATTGAGGGCAAGTAAGTTTGTTTGTTCGGCAATCGCCTTGATGGTATCCAAGATAGCGGTAATATCCTGACTATCTTGTTCCAGTTCATCTATTGCGTTTGATGATTGTGTTAATAAGGTCGCTAATTGATTGACACTTGCAACTGCTTTATCGATATGGTCTTGCCCTTCGTTAACGAGCTGTTGTCCTTCTTCCGCAGCCCCAGCGGCTGCATTACAAGAGTTAGCAACTTCGTGCGTCGTCGCTACCATTTCGTTGAAAGCGGTCGACACCATCTCAACGGCTTGGTTTTGGCTTTCGGCCGTGTCCGCCATATTTTGTGATATTGAGATAGCTCGTTGAGAAGACTGTTCCATCTCTTGACCTGCACTACTTATTTGACCAACAAGGTTTCGAATGGCTTCAAGGAATTGGTTAAAATATATTGCGAGCTTGCCAGTCTCATCATTTGAGCGGACTTGAAGCGTATTGGTTAAGTCACCCTCACCTGACGCTATGTCGCGCAGACCATTTGAAACGGCAAGCATTGGCTTAGCGATCTGGTTGGCTAATAGTGTGGCACCGGTAATGAGAAGGACGGTTAACAATAAAACGATAATGGCAATGACTTGAGTAATACTATTACTGGAATTCATTACTTCGTCTTGGCTGATAAGGCCGACAAATTTCCAACCCAATTTATCGGATGGAAATATATTTGCCATGTAGGTTTGACCATTGAGGTCGACTTCCACAAGTCCCGAGTTGGTTTTTTCTAAAAGTTGATAAGCGTCGCCGAGGTCAGAGAGCTGTTTAAAGTTATTATCTGAATGTCCAGCATCAACCAATATATTGCCAGTCTCTTCAACCAGCATTAGATAGCCTTCTTCACCAAGTTTTATCCGTTTAATCATGTCGGTTAGCGTCTTCAATGAGACGTCAATTGCGATAACTCCGCCATTTTGGCTATTTTTTGTCGCGTAGCTCAGCGCTGTGCTGAGAATGACAGCATCATCGGGCTCCCAATAATAAGCTTCACCTCGAACCGTATTTTTTGGGTCGTCCAATGCCGTTTTGTAGAAAGGACGAGAACGTGGATCGTAATTTGCCGGGTTTGCCCCCATAGGCCACTGAATGAATCCGCCATATTGGGTGCCCATGTAAATATAAGAATAGTCGGGATGAGCACGACCTACATCATTGAACAATGAAAAAATTTCGCTCTCAATACCGTCGTTTTTATCCGGCGTCATTGTGGCACTGCTCTGATCGACATAACTGGTAATACTATTATCATCTTGATATAGATTGGCGTGCTTTGCGAGGTAAGCGATGTTTTCTTCTATGCCTTTAAAATAGACAGAGATGGTGTTATCAACCTGACGCATTTCATTACTGCTGTTATCAATAAAGCTATCGATAGCTTGCGTTCTTAAAAGGTTAACAACAAATACGGAAACAATTAATACAGGTAGTATGCTGGCAATAATCAATGCCAATAGTAGTTTCTTTTTTATATTCATTTGGTTGCTCTTTGATCCTATGACTCGATAGTGTCAGCCGCCGCGAATAAAAATAGTCTGTATAAATGTGTATTGTCAGGTTGAGTGGAATTTCATCCGTGAGTTTTCTAACTAGGTTAGAGGGTAACTAGTCTTTTATTCGTTTCAATGACTGCGGAAAGTCAATTTCAATAAGACATCCCCTCTCAAACGTATCGTTGAGAGGGGATAGTGATTTTGTCGATTTAACTTAGCGATGCAATCGAGTATTAAGCTTGATAGTCAGCTTAAAATGCTCAACGATGCTTTTTTAGTTAACGACTTAGCGGTAGCGCTCCTTCCCACGTAACTTGACGGTATCGGTCAGCGTTTGTATCACCTTCTGTGCTAAAAATCATTACGACGGCGTCTTTATCCAAGCCAATCTCTTCAGCAATACTTTTCCCTTCTTCGTGACTCGCGAGTAAATACAATAGACCTGTAGTGATAGCACCTGACTCACCACTGGTGATCGCTTGGTCGCCATTCAATGGGTTGCCTAAAATACGCATGCCAGTTGCAGCAACACTATCGTCAACAGAAACAAACAGATCGCTTGAATCACGAAGGATTGGCCATGTAATTGGATTTGGTTCACCGCAGGCCAGCCCGGCCATAATTGAATTCAAATCACCTGAAACATTGACGATGCTACCATCACTACTTGAACCGGAGCGTAAGATGCAATCCGCCGCACTAGGTTCTGCAATAATGGTTGTAACGTTTTCTGAGCCTAATTTGTCAACCAAATAACCGAGAATGCCACCGGCCATTGCGCCGACGCCAGCTTGAAGGAAGACGTGAGTTGGCAACCCGTCAGGCATCTCGGCTGCTTGTTCAATGGCTTCATCTGCCATGGTCATATAGCCTTGGGAGATCCAAGTCGGAATTTTTTCGTAACCTTCCCACGCCGTGTCTTGTACCAACATCCAATCATTCTCTTGAGCAGTTTGATTGGCTAATCGAACCGTGTCGTCATAGTTAACGTCAGTAACAATACATTCAGCACCTAAGCCTTTGATGCGAGTCACGCTGGCTAGAGATGAACCTTTAGGCATGTAAACAACGGCTTTTTGGCCCATTTCTCTTGCTGCCCAAGCGACGCCCGTACCGTGATTACCGGCTGTTGCGGTGGTAAACACTAATGGTTTGTCTAGCTTAGAAGCAACCGTTTTCAGGTTAATATCAGAGATATCTTCACCAAGGTGTTCGGCCAACAGTTTACCAAGAGCATACGATCCACCCAATACTTTAAAAGCGTTCAAACCAAAACGTTTCGACTCGTCTTTTATCAGTATAGATTTAACACCCAGTTTCTCAGCTAGGTTAGGAAGTGATACCAATGGTGTCGCTTGATAACCTTCAATTTGCTTATGAAAATCACGTGCATCTCGAGCGGCAGATTGATTAAAAATAGGAGAAGCTTTACCCGTATAGAATTTGTTTTTAGATATATTCAACATAATGGTTTCTTTTAAATGAATAAGGTGGACTGAAGAGGAGAGAGTCATCTTATTTATGACTCTCTCTGGTCGTTACTTTTTGATGTAGGCAACCGCTTCAACTTCAACCAACGCATCTTTAGGTAGACGTGCAGCTTGAATGCATGAACGTGCTGGTGCGTTTTCTGTACCGAATACTTCAGTGTATATCTCGTTGAAGGCAACAAAATCTTCCATATCTGCCAAGAAACAGGTTGTCTTAATCACCGTATCTATTGATGCTCCACCGGCTTCAAGCACTGATTTTAAGTTATTTAGAGACTGAAGGGCTTGTTCCTTAATGCCACCATCAGGAAAGGCCATTGTTTCTGGGTTTAACGGAAGCTGACCAGATGTAAAAACGAGCTCTTGAAATGCAAGAGCCTGAGAATATGGGCCAATTGCTGCTGGAGCTGCGTCAGTGTGAATTTTTGTTTTCATTGCGTTTCTCTCTTGTTTAATACTACGATCTAAACTCGCGGTTATACTTGTATATAGCATGACGAGTTATGCCAAGGCGTTCAGACACTAATGCTGTAGCCTCTTTAAGTTCAAAAATACCGTTTTCAAACAATTGCTTGGTAATGGCTTTGTTTTTTCCCTTCAAGTTGATCGCCACATCGTTTTCGATTTCGAGAATTGCATTTTCTAAAGCGTTTTCAATTACCTCACTAGGAGATGAACTGAAATTTTCATGAACACCGACATGAGTGCTAGCCATATCTGGCATCAACGTTTTGATGATTTCCGGAAATGGGTGAGACAAATTCATGTTGATACAGAACAAACCAATTGGTTTACCTTCTTCGCCCGCTAACACACATGTAGTTGATTTTAACAAAGCTCCTTCCTTCGCATTGGTGAAATAACTCTTTGGAGTTACATTTCCCGTCTTTTCGAAGGCGTTAAGCATCTTTAATCCCATGTCCGTTATCGGTGAACCTAATTTACGGCCCGTGTGGTGGCCGTTCACTATCTTCACCACAGAATTCTCAAAGCTTTCGAATGAATGGATCACCACTTCACAGTGGGGACCGATAAATTCGGCAATGGTCTCTGCTAAACGAAAATTGGACTCTAAATACTCTCTGTCTTTATTGGTAAAAACTATATTGAATGATTTGTAAGCTTTAGCGTTCATTTTAGGTCACTAATGTTAACTATATCTGCTGTCCATTCTCTTTATTTTGCACTCAAAATGCAACTGTTCGATCAACTATCTGTATTTATAAGACTATATTTTAGAACTTCGATCAACCCTAAAGTTACATAAAAGGAACTGAATGTGACAAAAGTCATCATTTAGGTCATCTAATTGGCATTTCAGTTAACTTCTGGTAACTTTAAGCGGTTCGTCACATTAATTGGGTGAATTATCATTAAGATGTGACCCCGTACCGTAAACAAAATTTAACTGAAAGATATCTTGCTAAACAGCACGAATCATACAAATAGATAAGAGGTTCCAATGAATTTTTTAAACAGAGGCTTTGAACAAGCCGAATTTGAAAATAGAACAGAAAGAGCTCAGAAAATCATGCATGACCAGAAACTGGATGCGATGATTTTTACAACAGAACCAAATGTTCGTTACTTTACCGGTTTTCATACACAGTTTTGGCAAAGCCCAACTCGCCCATGGTTTGTTGTTGTTCCTGCACAAGGTAAGCCTACGGCAATCGTCCCTGAAATTGGTGCGAGTGGTATGGCTGGAACGTGGATAGACAACATTATTACTTGGCCGTCGCCACGCCCAGAAGATGACGGTATTAGTTTGGTTGCCAGCGTTCTGAATTCATTGTCTTGTAAACATGGTCGAGTCGGAGCAACGTTAGGAATCGAATCACATTTACGTATGCCTGTTAACAATTATCTTCAACTTACTACGATGGTAAAAAAAGAGTTTGTTGATGTTTCTTTAGCGGTCCATGAACTTCGCCAAATTAAATCTCAAGCCGAAATTGAAAAAACCAGAGAGATTTGTCGCATTACAAATGTCGGTTTTGCTAAGATCCCTGAATACGCAAAAGCAGGAATGACAGAGCGAGAAATTTGTAAGCAATTCCGTATTGATATGCTTTTAGAAGGGGCAGATGAATGTCCTTATATCATTGCAGGTTCTGGTCCGGACGGGTATGACAGCATCATTATGGGTCCGACTGATCGTGTTATTGAATACGGCGATGTTTTGATCATCGATACCGGTGCAGTACGCGATGGTTATTTCTCTGATTTTGACCGTAACTGGGCATTTGGAGAGGCAAGCGAGCAAACAAAAGCAGCCTATCGCGCCACTTATGAAGCGACGACGAAAGGGTTTGAAGCCGCTCGCCCTGGAGCAACAACAACCGATATCTATAACGCAATGTGGGGAGTACTGGAAGCGAACGGTGCACTAGGTAACGACGTTGGTCGTCTTGGTCATGGTTTGGGTATGGAACTCACTGAACGTCCATCAAATACAGCAACAGACAACACAATTCTCAAACCAGGAATGGTCATGACACTAGAACCAGGAATGGTTTATGCGCCAGGTAAATCTATGGTTCATGAAGAGAATATTGTCATCACAGAAGATGGTGCGGAATGGTTAAGCGAACGCGCTGAACCTGAACTCATCGTACTCAAATAGTTCGCAGGAGAACCTATTTATGTCAGCGAATCAACCAGAACTCAAACAAGGCAAGATGCTGTTTACTAGTACGCTTTGCTTTATCTTTATTGTTGTAGCAACGGGAATTTTATTCCCTGAACAGCTGTACAACGTAGGCATCGGAACAATGACTTATCTAACCGACACATTTGGTTGGATATACATGGCAGGTTCTTTTGCTTATGTAATGGTGATGTTTTACTTTGCATTTAGTAAGTACGGTAACATCAAATTTGGTCCTGATGATGCTAAACCTGAATTCAGCACTTTCTCCTGGATTGGTATGCTGTTCTCCGCTGGTATGGGTACAGTAATGCTTTATTGGGGTGTTGCAGAACCTGTTTACCATTATATGCACCCACTATCTACAACAGGTATCGACCCACAAACTGCGGAAGCCGCTGAGTTTGCGATGAAGCAGAGCTTCATTCACCAAGGTATTCAAGCATGGGCAGCATTCTCTGTTGTTGGTCTTGTTCTTGGTTACCTGATGTACCGTAAGAATGAAAGCGGTCTTATCAGTAATATTCTTATTCCTTGGGGCCGTGGTAAAGCAAATGGTAACTTGGGTAAACTGGTTAACTTGATTTGTGTATTTGGTGCGATTGCTGGTATCTCAACGTCTCTTGGTCAAACCGGATTATCATTAGGTATCAGCTTTTCGTACCTATTCGGTACACCTGATGCACCTTGGGTTATTTTCTTACTGGTTGGTGTAGTAGCATTTATTACTATTATATGCACAACAACGGGTCTCGAAAAAGGTATCAAGCTCCTATCTGACTACAATGCATATCTGCTCGTTGGTTTGATTATTCTTGTTGCGATTGTTGGTCCAACGACCATGATGATCAACGTTTACTTTGATTCTTTAGGCAACTACATAAATGATTTCTTTAAAGATGCATTGATGTTGCCAACATTTGCGGCAGATGAAGAAGCAGGTTGGATCCGTGGTT
The DNA here is from genome assembly GCF_029016285.1 of Vibrio sp. DW001. Classification (NCBI taxonomy): domain Bacteria; kingdom Pseudomonadati; phylum Pseudomonadota; class Gammaproteobacteria; order Vibrionales; family Vibrionaceae; genus Vibrio; species Vibrio sp. DW001. Next base: position 1,403,918 of record NZ_CP091976.1, read on the forward strand.
GGCCTATCTACTACTACGCTTGGGCTATCGCATGGGCACCGTTTGTCGGTCCGTTTATTGCTCGTGTATCTAAGGGTCGTACAGTACGTGAGTTTGTCCTTGGCTCTATGCTTATCCCATGTATCGGTATCTTTATCTGGGTTGCATTCTTCGGAACCATCGGTATTCAATCATCACCTGAAGTACTAGAAGCCGCTGCAGCATCATCTAAAGCAGCAACCTTTATAGTGCTACAAGACTATCCAATGGGTACGGTTATCTCAATTGGTGTTGTCATTGCTCTATTCACTTGTTTCATTACTTCACTAAACAGCTCGACGTTTACTTTAGCGAGTATGTGTGAAGATGGTTCTGAAAACCCAAGTAACAAGATGAAGATCATCTGGGTTATCGCACAGTGTGCAATGGCACTAACATTGATGATGGCGACGAAGACCGGTATCGATATGTTGCAAAGTATCAGCTTGATATTTGCACTTCCATTGATGTTTGTACTCTTCCTATGTATCTGGAGTACCTTCAAGATGTTCCGTGCAGAATTCGCTGAAGATGCGGTCGTCACCACTGAGTCTGCAACAACAGAGTCTGCAAAAGTAAATCTATCAAAAGCTGAAGAAGTGAGTTAATAAACCCACAATGATACAGCAAGCCCCTAACTTTCAAGCAAGGTTAGGGGTTTATTACTAAATAAAACATGAGAGGTTCAGATGACAATTGAACAACAAGTTATCGAATGGCGTCACCATATTCATAAACACCCTGAATTTGGCTTTGAAGAAGAGCTCACATCCGCATTTGTTGCTGAAAAACTCGAAGAGTTTGGCATCGATGTTCATCGTAATATTGGTAAAACAGGTGTGTTGGGCATCTTAAAATGTGGCGATAGTGAGCGTTCAATTGGTTTAAGAGCCGACATGGATGCGCTGCATATTATAGAGAAAAATACATTTGCTCATGCCTCAGTCCACGATGGAGTGATGCATGCTTGCGGGCATGACGGTCATACGGCAATGTTGTTGGGTGCAGCAAAAACACTCTCTGAAACAAAAGATTTTGATGGCACCGTTTATTTTATTTTTCAACCGGGTGAAGAACATGGCGTAGGGGCAAAAGCAATGATTGCTGATGGCCTTTTCACTAAGTGGAAGATTGATGAAATCTATGCAATGCATAACCTTCCTGGCATTCCAGAAGGAAAGTTCGTTACTCGACCTAGTTCTATAATGGCGAGTGAAAGTAGTTTTGAAATAGATGTGATAGCCACCGGTGGGCACGCTGCTTTACCACATATGGGCACAGACCCAATCGTTGTTGGCGCTCAAATTGTTACCGCATTGCAGACGATCGTTTCTCGGAATTTAAGCTCTATCGATGAAGTCGCCGTGATTTCCGTTACTGAATTTACAACGAATGGAACGACAAACGTCATCCCTTCTCGTGTAAAAATAAAAGGTGACACTCGTAGCTTTACCGATTCTGCTTTGCATAAAATAGAGAAAGCGATTGAAAGAGTCGTCGCTGGGCAATGTATGTCCGCGGGTGTTGACTATAATTACGAGTTTATTAATACGTTTTTATCCACCATCAATTCTCCAGAAGAAACGGCACACGCGATTAACGCTGCTACTAAGGTTGTCGGTGAGGATAATGTGGTAGGAAATTGCGAACCGTTCACCATTAGTGAAGACTTCTCTTTCATGCTTAGAGAAGTTAAAGGTTGTTACATTCTGGTAGGCAATGGACAGGGTGAGTGCGGCGGTACTGCTCTCCATAACCCACATTATGATTTCAATGACAATATTTTAATCAAGGGTGTGAGTTATTGGAAAGCGCTTGTCGAGCAGCAGCTCGTTAAGTCGGTTCTTTAGCCAACAATATCGACCTTAATCTGTTCTAAATCGTTCAGCCATAAGGTCGATAAAACTCCTCACTTTCGACGACGAAAATCGACTTTCTCGATGAATAATGTGTATGGGTAACGGGGCCGGTTGGTATGGTTCTAATACCGTGACGAGACGATTATCTTTGTGCTCCTCGACGACTTGATAGGAAACGGCTCGGGTAATGCCAAGCCCAGCCTTCGCCGCTTCTATAGCGGACTGATTAGTCGTCACGGTAAGCCGAGGCTGAACATGAAGCTTGGTTTTTTCACCGTTATACGTAAACAACCAGTCACGAGAGAAGTTGTTTGAAGAAGAACTGATAATCGTGTGATGCTTCAAGTCTTTTGGCGTTACAGGGCGACCAGTTTTCGCTAAATAGTCGGGCGAGGCCACGAGTATCAAATCAACCTCTCCTATCTTTCGCGCCCTCATACTTGAGTCTGCTAATTCTCCAATACGAATACCCACATCGAACCCTTCTTCTAGTAGATTTACGGTCCTATCCAAAAAAGCCGCGTTAACATTGGCTTCAGGAAAACGGTTTAAATATTCCACCACCACTGGCATTACATGCTTTTGACCAAACATTACGGGTGCGGTAATACTCAAATCGCCTTTAGGTTCAGAGTTGATGCCAATCGCCGCTTCATTGGCAAGTTCAACGTCTTGCAAAATCCGACGAGCGTCCTCTAAATAACGTAGACCGACATCCGTTGCTCGTACATAGCGAGTGGTTCGGGCGAGCAGTTTTATACCCAAGTGTTCCTCCAAAGAAGAGATGGCTCTGGTTACTGCTGGTGGAGACATATTTAAAAACCGTGCTGCCGCCGCAAAACCTTCATTCTCTGCTACCGCTACATAAACTCGCATGAGGTGCAGTTGGTCCATATTGCCATCCTATTATTCCATTTAGTGGAATAATCAATTGTGCATTATAGATATTCTTTACTCAAACGATTTTTGGCAAACTGTTTACGTCGAGTGAAGGAGGCCTCACTAATTAACACTCACACATAAAAATGTTGGTTGAGTGTCACTATTCAAATTAAAAGGAAATCACATGAGCCGCATCAATCTAGTGTCAGAAAATCAAGCAAATATCGAACAAAAAGAACTTTACTCCGCTATCCAAGAACAACTGGGTGCCATCCCTAATTTTCTAAAAGTATTTGCCAATTCGCCTGCAGCATTAAAGGCGTTTCTCGGATTACATACTATTGCAGGCGATGGCAGCTTAGATGCGCAAACGCGTGAAAGAATAGCGCTTGGGTTGGCGGAACAAAATGCCTGTCAATATTGCATATCTGCACATACTGCTATCGGTCGAAAAGTGGGTCTATCCAATAGCGAGATGCTTGAAAACCGAAAAGGGAGCAGTGAAGACAGTAAAGCGGCAATAGCGGTAAAATTTGCTCGCTCATTAGCCGATAAAAATGGCGAAGTATCGACAGCGGAGTTATTGCAGGTCAGAAATGCAGGGTATAGCGATGCGGAAATCGTAGAAATTATTACCCACGTAGGTATGAATGTATTGACCACTATTTTAGGTAAGGCGAGCCGAGTAGAAATCGATTTTCCAAAGATTGATTTATATAACGCGTAATACGGTAGTGAGTATTCGAAATAGATTCGAGCTTTTTTAATTAGGTTTCATGAAAGCTCGGGTGTAATAAAATTAATGAGGGGCAGAACATGCCACATAAATACGCAGAGTTGATGTTTACCAGTGATGTTAAGCAGGTACAACGTGAAATGGGCAGTCGCAGTGGCTACGAGTCAATGGAACATGGCGAGGACTATAACTTTCTGTTCTCCGATGTCGAAGCGTCATTTATTGAAGGACGAGATAGTTTCTATATGGCGAGTGTTAACAATGCGGGTTGGCCTTATGTTCAGCATCGCGGTGGGCCCCAAGGGTTTATGCGCGTACTCGACAGTAACAAGCTTGGCTTTGCTGATTTTAGTGGTAACCGACAATATGTGAGCGCGGGTAACTTTCGTGGAAATAATCGAGTGTCGTTATTTTTCATGGATTATCCCAATCAACGTAGACTCAAACTGAGCGGCAGGATTGAACAGGTCGCCGATGATGACTGGGATACTTTAGTCCGTCTGGAAGTTGAAGGGTACCCGGCTGCGGTAGAACGTGGTTTTGTTATTCATGTGGAAGCATTTGATTGGAACTGCCCTAAATACATCACGCCTCGATTTACAGAATTGGAAATGTCGGATGTGATCACGCCGCTTTTGGCAGAGAACAAACGGTTAAAGTCGATGGCGATTAACAAAGATAAGCCAGATAGTGTTGGAGCGGGTGAACTGCCTTTGGTTGTTACTGGCATTCGACAATTGACTCCACATATACGAGCATTCGAATTGCGTCATAGAGACGATATTCCACTGCCTGTTGTGTCGGCTGGCGCACATCTGTCTATCCCCGTCGTCCTTGAAAACGGTGAGCGAATAACACGTCGTTACTCTGTCTGTTCTAACCCCAGTCGCAGAGATATCTATGAGATCGCGGTAAGACAAGATCTTGAGGGAACAGGTGGTTCTAAGGCGATTCACGAACAGTTTACTCTAGGTTTGAATCTTAACTGTGGTTTGCCGGAAAACTTTTTTGAGCTTCATACGGATAACAGACCAGCGGTATTGGTCGCAGCAGGTATTGGTATTACTCCAATCAAATCGATGGCTCAGCAGCTAACAAAGCAAGGAAGTGAATTTTCGCTTCATTACGCTGGAAAGCAACGAAGTGAGATGGCCTTTCAGGATCGATTATCAAGGGAGTTTGGCAGTCAAATTCATTTCTATTACTCGAAGGCTAAACAGCGTCTTAGTTGTGAAAAGGTTCTTACTCAAGCACCTGAAAATAGTGTGTTCTATGTTTGCGGTCCACAGGGATTGGTCGATGAAATGCTCGCGGTGGCGACAAAGCTAGGCGTAGATATAGGGCGTATTCATTATGAACGCTTTTCGGCGCAGTCTACCACGAATACGCACGCATTTATGGCGGAGCTTGTTAAGTCAAACGTTACTGTAGAGGTGTCGGATAACCAGAGTTTGTTAGAGGCAATTCTAGAAGAGGGCATTGCTATCCCTAGTAGCTGCAATGCGGGAGAATGTCGAAGCTGTGTCGTCAAAATAGAGCAGGGTGAGGTCGAACATAGAGACAACTGTTTAACGGTGTTGGAACGAGAGAGCTTGATGTGCCCGTGTGTATCGCGAGCAAAAAATGGCTCTATAGCGATCAATATCTAGATGATCAATCATTCCAAAAAAGAGACGAACATGAAAAACTTGATACAAGCGTTAACCGCTGGATTTGGCGCTACGTTAACTATTCTTATATTAGCTTATTTGCGAGAATACTACGGGCTGGACCTATGGTTAATGGCCCCCTTCGGTGCGACGACTGTGTTGGTGTTTGGTCTGCCAGCTAGTCCTTTAGCACAACCTAAAAATGTGATTTTTGGTCACCTGATTACGGGTGTGATTGGCTTGGTGTTTGTCCGGTATGTTGGCGCCGAATATTGGGCACTAGCGCTAGCGACAGGAATGGGTGTATTTGCCATGTTAGCCACAAAAACGACTCACCCACCCGCTGGTGCTAATCCTATTCTGATTATGCTAATACACCCGAGCTGGACTTTTTTAATCAACCCGGTCTTGCTCGGGGCTGTGGTGATTGTCTTTGTTGGCCTTGTATATCAAAAATTCATTCAAGGTCTTATGAAACCATCAAATTAAACCTTCGCTTTTACCCTTAGTTCGAGCGCTTTCGGGTGTTCTTTCTTTGCGTAATAGCGTACAGCGTGCCTAATAACCCATTTCAATTCTTTATTGGCGGATCTCAGCCACTCATCGCACAATTCAAACACCAGATCAGGATGGTCCTTTGCAATATCGCCTAAGCTGTTAGCCACACTCCTTTGGACATAAAGGCTGGAGTCGTTTTTTAGCGATTCCAGAATGGGAATGATGGGCGACGGATCCTGAATGAAATTCGGAATGTTTTTTCCCCATGGCAATTTAGGGCGTGAACCTTCCGAGCAGAGCCTACGTACATCTTCACTTGGGTCGTTTAACCAACTGTTAAGCACGTTTAGCGTTCTTTCTTGCTGCTCGATAAGAAAAGGACGTATCGAAAACTCAGCCGTAAAACGTTTGGTTAACTCGACCTGTGCTTGAATCGATACATCAAACGGATCGTCTCCGTCGTTATACGTTGGGTCAAGTCCATAGTCGGCAATGTAGGTGCTAAAGGGGAGGTAGTAAAAAGCGGCGATACCTAAGGTTTCATCTGGCTTGGGAGGGGGTAACATACTGGCGACGATTATGTCCATTGCGTCGCTGTAATTGCTCGGTAAGGTGTGGCGTAAACTTATTGCAATGTGTTTAGCGCGCCCCATGATTGATAGTGCTTCCAATCCGTTAATAGCCTGTTTAGCGAACGTTTTAGCATCAAATTCAGAATGTACCAACTCAATATTTCGAGCCATAAATCCAATTGCTTTCTCATTCAGCTGTTCTTTAAGTGGAACACCTTTAACAATACCACGTGAAGCCGTTGGAATTTGAGGGTCTAAATAGTCTGGAATTTCAATCATTGTTGTAACCTAAAGAAGAGTGGATCATGTTGCTCAGTCAAACGAATGTTGTCCGACTGAGCAATAAGTGGAATCTATAATACTAAACAAAAATGCGTATTGTCTGGTTTAATTCCAGTGGCTTAATTGCGTAAAATGCGCCACGCCACTCTCACCATTCTCATTGGCTTGCATTAAAGAGAAATACTGTCCGCAAACCTCACTCTTACTTGCTACAGAAAACGCTTGTGCTGCGGATTCTTCCGATTGCCAATGGATGAGATCAACCCAGTTATTTTCTTTCCCCTTTAGAAGCTCACGACGGATATACCCTTCTCGTTGACTGAGAAATTGGCTTTCAAATTGCTCAGCGGCTTCTAACAGTTGATTTTCTGTTACCTCAGGTGAGGTTTTGAATGGTGCCCACTCAACCGTAATATTTCCATCTGTCTTCATTTTATTCTCCAAGGTTGTGTCATTTGAGTTTTGACTGGTTTCTCAGTGCTGTGCTAGATTACGTTTTAATATGACAAAATAGGACATATTAATGGGGCGGGGTTCAACATCAGGAAAAATGGCGCGGTTAGATCAGTTGCTAGGAAGGTTAAAATCGGGCGATCCGTTTACGGCGACAATCTTGGCGCAGGAGCTAGGTATTAGTTTGCGGACATTGATGCGGGATCTACAGATCTTAAAAGAGCAAGGTTATCCAATAGAAACGGAACAAGGTCGAGGCGGCGGTGTGCGCTTATATCCGCGTTGGGGAATTGGTCGCTTGGCGCTTAATTATCGCGAAGTGATTGACCTATTATTAGCACTAAGCGTGCTGGAAAAGATGGACTCTCCGTTGCTGCTCGGTCACTTAGGTTCAGTGCGAAATAAGCTATTTGCTTCATTTCCAGACGCAATGAGACCAACGATACGTCAGCTCCGTGAACGGATTTTAGTCGGAGAACAGGCATCAGCTCAGGTATTGGATGGCTATCAAAATGAATTTCAACGAGAAAGTAGCTCAGTAATACTGCAAAGTTTCTTTGAAACCAAACAGATCGAAATTGAGTACCAACGAGCCGATAGAGTGATCTCCATTCGCTCAATAGAAATTCATTATCTTTTTCTTAACTGGCCAGTGTGGTATTTAATCTCTTGGGACCACTTTCGCGATGCACCTCGGACCTTCCGTATTGATCGGGTGCAAAAAGCGACGATTCACCATGAGAGCTTCAAGTTACGGGCACTGACTAGTTTTTCCGATGAGTTATCACAGTTTTCTAAACCGCTATAATACCAAGCTAGGTAAGTGTGAGATCAACATGAATGTCATTCCGCTGACCACTTAAGACAGCATTGTAAACATAGCAATGGGCCTCCCTGCCCATTGATGTAGGCTCATAACGACCATGTTGCTGACCCGTTGATTGTCCAGTTTGGTATCACGGTTACTGAGTTTTATGGTGTCCTATTAGATGAGCGCATCTTTGAGAAGCTCTAATCTATCCTGTCCCCAGAATTGCTCACCATTATAATAGTAAGCAGGGGCACCAAGTGCACCTTGTTCGATGGCCTCGGCGGTGTTGGCTTCATAGATTGCATGGACCTGCTCTGTCTTGGCTTGGGTGATGACTGCATCTGCGTTAAGTTTTAGTTCCGTCAGTATCGTGTGTAACACCGCTTCATCTGCAATATCCTGTTCCTGCGACCAGCATGCCGCTTGTGCTAGACCGGCAAACTCACCGGCATTAATGTCCATTTCTTGTAGAGCAATAATGCACTTGTCTGCAAGGCTAGGGTCCGTTGGGAAGTGGGCTGGATGTAAGTTTGCAGGTAACTGTCGTTTCGCTGCCCATCGCTTTATCTCTACCAAACGATAGGCTTGTCGACACTTAGGGCGTTCATGTATTGGTAGAGTGCCTGTTGTCGCAAAAACTTGACGAATTATAAAAGGTTTAAAATGAATACTGGCGTTGGTTTCTTCTGCTATCTGAAGCAATAGTGAATGGCCAAAATAGGTAAACGGGGAAATGCTGGTGAAGTAATAATCTATCGATTTGTTCATGGTATCCATATCCTTAAAGTGTCATTTTTTGTGGTGTAAACATAATTAGTGTATCTGATTGTTAGAATGCAATAAAAATGTCATTATTATGTCCAGTTGTTATGATAATTAGTCCGATTTTGCATATTTCATTTAAATGGATTCCAGAGGTTGTTTATGGCAAAACTTGATCGTCTATCTGCGCTTATCGCTCGCTTTGAACTTAAAGCAGAAGTGGCTTGCGATTTGAACTGTGCCAACTTATTTTTACTGTCTGATGCGAAAAATGGTGAATTAAATCGAATTGTGTTTTGGCCAATAGCAAGAGATGACCTCGATGATATGCCTGTGGACGGTGAATTAATGGTTGCGGCATCGATTGATTTAGGTGGGAAATCCAACCCGCTAGCGAGGGCGTTACCAAGTAGAGTAACGCTTTCAATTGATGAAGAGAGTAATTTGAAAGACCTCGCGCAGCTCATTATTGGCGAGATCCACGAACAGCGTTGTGGTCAAGCTACGACATTGCAAAAATTATTTGAGGTTATGGTTATCATTATGCTTAGAAAGGTAATGAGGCAGCATGCTGATAATCCGGGGCTGATAGCGGGTCTCGCAGACGAGCGTCTAAGCAAAGCCTTAGTGGCGATACATGAAAAGCCAGAGTTTGACTGGAGGGTAGAAGACCTTGCTGATACTGCAGGACTATCTCGTAGTCAATTTATGCAGCGCTTTAAAGCACGAGTAGGGCACACCCCCGCTCAATACCTGCGTGATTGGCGACTTTCACTTGCAAGGCAAGACTTAGAGAAAGGAGACCGAGTAAAAGTGGTGGCTCAACGATATTGCTACGGTAGTCAAGAAGCGTTGAGCCGAGCATTCAATCAGCGTTATCAATGCAGCCCTGCTCAGGTTAGAAAAACACAGGCATAATATCTCTACGAAGTGCTTAAGCTGCGCCTATTGATTGGAACGAATCAAAGGATTTTCATGTTTAATAGAAGGCATAATTAGGTTTGCAGCGATCGTCACAAACATCAACATACCGGCAACAGGCCAAAGGCTACCGTCATAGAAAACGGTCGTTAGCCAGCCTGTGATGGACGAAATAAAGAACTGATTTGCACCAAATAAGGCGGAAGCAGATCCGGTATGTTCTTTAAAATGGCTGATATATATGGCATTACAGTTAGGCATCGATGCACCCAACGAGCCAATCATGCAGATAACACTGATCGCTTGAATCTCTACAGGGGCATCGAGGTAAGTCAATAAAACAAAGAAAGCTACAAATAAGAATTGGAAGCGCAATGCCCATTTCAATAGAAAGTTGGCCATATAGGTAGAGAGTAGATAATTGTTTACTCTATTGATGACGGCCATTGCCACAACATTGGCAGCGAATACGAGGGCAAATACCTGATCGTCAAGACCGAAATATTGCTGATAAACAAAGGATGCGTTGGTGATAAATATCATCATTACGCTCTGTGAAAAACCTTGTACACCGATATACCGAAGAGCGGGTTTGTTGCGTAAAACAAACCGGTATCTTTCTATTACTGACAATGTCTGGTGATGTTCAATTTTGTCATTTGGAAGTTTTAATACCGTGAGCAAGATAACCAACATACCGTAACCGAACAAGACATAAAAGATAACCTGCCAATCCGCTACCAAAAGTATCAGTGCACCAATACTCGGCGCTAATGCTGGCGCACCAACCAAAATAAGTGTAACGAGCGCAAACATTTTGGCTGCTTGATTACCTGTCGCTCTCTCACGAATGAGTGCAGGTACGCAGACGACGGAAAATCCGCCACCTATCGCCTGGACCACTCTCATAATTTGTACCGTTAATAGGCTGTCTGCTTGGGCTATAATGAGTGTGGTTACGGAGTATATGGACAGCCCTAAAATTATCATGCGCTTTTTGCCAAAGCGATCAGCGAGCGGGCCACCAATTAACTGACCGATCGCCATGCCAAAAATGTAGAAGCTGATTGTGGTGGCAATTTCGTCGGGTCCAACATTGAAAAACTCCGCCATATAAGGCATGGCAGGAAGGTAAGTATCTACCGCAAATGGGGATACTCCGATGATCATTGCCATTAATATGACAAACGTTTTTTGAGACATAACGGTTACTCTTAGTTTCTAGCCGGGTTTAATTACTATCCGAACTTGCCCTATAACGATAAAGGGGGAGGGATATTATCTTTCTGGAAAGATAATAACTTGAATTAATCTTTCTGGAAAGATATTATTTGGAAAATTATTGAGGTCCATTATGTCGAACAAACATTTAAACGTTGATGACTTCATCAGCCTGATGAAAGAGAACTGGCCAACCGCCTTTCAATCTCTTTATCCGCTTTTCCCAAGAATTCGTCGTATTGAGGAGCATATCAACGCTGACAAAGCGTCAATAATGGCGTGTTACGGCCTTTATAGTTCAGATTTTGATCTATTAACCGCACTGCGCAGAAGCAACAAGGCTGCTCCGTACGAACTCATGCCAACCGAGATATGTGAATACATGCTTTTTAGCTCCGGTGGATTGACCAAAGTGATGAATAGGTTAGAAAAAAAGGCCTTTATTACCCGGGTAGAAAGCAACCATGATAAGCGAATTAAAATGGTGAGGTTAACCGTCGAAGGCGAGCAACTAATAGAAGAAGTGGTCGAGCAGTTCCAAGATCTACACACCACTTATTTAGATGGGTTTAAGCAAGAAGATGTTGAGCAACTTGATTTTCTGGTACGCAAGTTACTAAACAATATAGAATTAAAAAAATAGCGTTGTTTATTCAAAGGACAAGACATGGTTACGTATGACAAGCATTCTCTGGAGAGTCAATTCCCACTGTTAAAGCAATTGGTTGCATTGGAAGAGATCCATTGGTTCAACCCTAACAGTACCACTCTAGAAGTTGCGTTACCTTTTGTCGGTCTTGATGAAAAAGATATACGCGATGCGAGCCAACGACTTAAAAGATTTGCACCGTATATTGCTGATGTTTTTCCGGAAACCGCTGCTTCTAGAGGGATAATAGAGTCGGAAGTGGTGGAAATAGCGCAAATGAAAGCGGAAATGGAGCGGCTATATACGACGCCAATTCTCGGCCGGTTGATGTTAAAAAAAGATAGCCACCTTCCTATATCTGGGTCAATAAAAGCGCGTGGTGGTATCTATGAGGTGTTAACTCACGCCGAAAAACTGGCTATTAACGCCGGGGTGCTTTCTGAAGAAGAGGACTACAGGAAACTGTCGACTGAAGCGCTGAAAACCTTCTTTGGTCAATACAGTATTGCCGTTGGTTCTACTGGTAACCTTGGGTTGTCTATTGGAATTATCAGCGCAAAAATGGGCTTTTCTGTCTCAGTTCATATGTCCGCTGAAGCACGAGAATGGAAGAAACGTAAGCTCCGCTCCCATGGTGTCAATGTTGTGGAATACGAACAAGATTATGGTGTGGCAGTTGAGCAAGGTCGTAAAGAATCCGAAAAAGATCCGAACTGTTTTTTCATCGATGACGAGAACTCGCAGACACTCTTTCTTGGCTATTCCGTCGCTGGGGAACGAATAAAGGCGCAGTTTGACCAAATGGGTATCATCGTTGACGAAGATCATCCACTGTTTGTCTATTTGCCTTGTGGGGTCGGTGGTGGTCCTGGAGGCGTTGCTTTTGGACTAAAAATGGCCTTTGGTGATCACGTGCATTGTGTTTTTGCAGAACCGACACATTCTCCCTGTATGTTGCTTGGTGTTCACACTGGGCTTCACGATAAAATATGTGTACAAGATATTGGCATCGATAATGTAACGGCGGCAGATGGATTGGCAGTGGGAAGGGCATCTGGGTTTGTTGGTCGAGCAATGGAACGATTGCTTGATGGTTACTACACTATTTCAGACCAGAGAATGTATCGTTTTCTAGGTCAACTCGACCAATGCGAAGGGATTCAACTCGAACCTTCCGCATTGGCCGGAATGTTGGGTCCCATTATTGTTACGAACGCGAGTGAATACCAGAAACGCTTGGGCTTAGATGATCGGTTAATGGAAAATGCCACACATCTTGTTTGGGCCACGGGAGGAGGAATGGTGCCGGAAAAAGAGATGGCATCTTATTTGGCCAAGGCAGTTGGTTAACGTCACTTACTTCCCAGATAATTGAATTGGTTCATAATTAAGCGTTCTTAACACCTCCCTACTACATAATTTTTCTGACCGCATACCTCCAAATGGTAATAATACTCATTTTTGTTTGATCTAGAACAAAGAGACTATACATTTACCTCTAAAGTGGTATATTAAATGCGAATCAATCTCACTATCATTTCGATCGTCAATTTGTTAATGAATAACTTAACCAAGAAAAATAAGGATTTCTAGTGAAAAAGAGCATTTTAAGTTTAGCTGTATCTGCTGCCGTAGTTACGTCAGTTTCTTCTGCAGCGCCTCAAGTCACTATATTAGATGTCACGCATCAACCCGCAGGGAGCTTTTTGGCTTATACCGAGTTCGAATTGTCAGGAGAGCCTTTAGCCGAATCTCTTGGTTTAGATTTAGATGTTTTAGACCCGAATATTGTTGATGACCCAACCCCTTTTGACTTCGCCGCTGGTATTGAAAGTTATGAATACTCAGAAGAAGCGATGTATGCATTAAATTATCAATCTCAAATGGGTCCTCATATTGTTAATGGTCCTCTAAACCGCAGTCGTGGCGGAAAGATGGAGAACTTGGGTAAGCGCGTGATTGAAATGGCCAATGCAGTTGGCTTCCCAGTGAATGAAGTTCCGCAAAATATGTACCCAATTTCTATCCCTTATATTTCTGGTAGCCCAGAATTTACACAGGCTCCAGACACAACAACCGTCAACGGTGATGAAGTCGAAATTACCACTGCAAAAGGAGCGAGCAAAAAGGTTCAGGTTGTTGTACCTGCCTATTTCCGTGACTACAAATCTTTGGCTTGGGATCCAAGTTCATTTGATAAAACATTGAACCCAGCGGCAACGGGCGGCATCTTCCTTAAAGAAGTGATGTGGTCTCAAGATTTCCTTGGTGGTATGCATGTAACTGAAACCGACGAAGAAGTAGAAGCTGATTCTGCCGTGATGGATCAAGATGGCGTTCATAGCTTGGGCGTTTCAGCGGCCGATGGCTTTAATGGCATGATGTTGACTGAAATGTCTATCGATAAACTTCAAATCATGCAAGCACAATTAGGGTTCGACGGTAAGAATTTAGGTGCTAAATTTGGTCCAGATTACGACCCTAAAAATGGCCCCGTTTGGTTTGCTAATAAGGTTGCTGTGAATGAAGGTACCGAGAATCAAGTCAAATCCATTACATCGCTTAAGGTAAGTGACGGCTCATCTCAGTTACGTGACACATGGTTAATGTTGTGGCCAACGGCGGAGTTTTTCGCTTATACGGATCAGCGCACAGCGAACACAGCACAGAATCCAGCATTTAATGCCGTATTTGACGGTGCACCTTTCGCCGCAGCACCAAAAGAAAATACAGATACCGACACGAGTAATGATGTTGTCGGTACAGATGCATTCTCACTTGCGAATAATATCTCGAATTTGTTGTTTAAAAACATTGCTGCGCTTCATTTTAATGAAGATAAAGGCACGTTCGTAACCGAATTCAACAACGGTAAAATGGGCAACAAGGTTGATCTTTACGATGCGGCTTACTCAATGGTTGCACTTTCGGTTTACCAGCGTGCGAAGGATGCGTTACCTGTCGGTTATGCGACAGCAGAGTCAGGTGACCTGAACCTTAAATCTGAACAAGGTAAAAAAGCGCTAGAAATGATTCAAGCGCAAGCCGATTTCATTCTAATGAACTTGGTTGGTAAAAATGGATTGGTACACGACGGTTTAACGTTAGACAAAGAGATGAGCGTAGATAGCAAGCAATCGTTGGATTCTCAATTTGCAGCAATTCGTGGCTTAGTTGCCGCATTCCTTGCGACAGAAAATGACAAATATAAGCAAGCGGCTCGCTCAATTTATCTCGCAGTTGAAAAGAACATGTTTGATGAAAAAATCAATACGTGGGCGACGATTCCGGGCACAGAGACTATCCATACGCCATACACTGCGGCTGCAATTTCTGCCGGTCTGCGTGAGGCGATTCTTCACCTTAAAAATGAAGAAGGTGAATCTGAACCTGCGCTTGAGTTATCAGCATTAACCAATCGTTATGTTAGTTGGTTTAAAGGCGTCATTAATGGCGGGATGCAATTGGCCGAATGGATGGGTGATTCTGGAGAAAACCAACTTAAAGGCAATAACTCAACCGATACTGATGAAGATGGTGTTCAACAGATTATTGCTGCTGGTGGTAAATTTGGTACGGCAATGACAATGGCAAACAAGGCCAGTGTTAAGTAAAAGCTAACCTAGTTTATTCGATTTAAGCAGCGATATTTTGTCGCTGCTTTTGTCGTTTCAAAAATCGATTCGGTGGTATTAAATATGAGCGCATTTAATCCAAATGACTATGTAATAAAACTGACTGTATATAGGTAGAAAAATGTCGAGTCATCTGATTGCAGAAAAAGGTTCAGACAAAGGGATGTTTAGCCGCTGGTGGTTCTATCTTGCGTATCATCATAAATGGGCAGAAGGGATGCTCTACCTTATGTTTATTTCTGGCCTTTTGTTATGGGATAGATTGGATGTAGGTTGGCAAGTAGAACGCATTACATTACTTCTCCATATGTTGGTTGGGCTCACCCTTTTTGTTGTTATCATGGCGCCATTTTGGCTTGCTCACCGCAGGTTAATTAGTGGCAGTAAGAAAGCATTTCTTCGTAAAACAGGGTCGATAATTGAATGGCTCTTAGTGATCTGCACATCAACAGGATTTTATCTTTTTTTCTTCGGTATACCGGGTAACACAATTGGTAATTTAATGGCCGACGTTCACTTTTATTCGTCATGGTTACTTGCTCCGTTGGTGTTTAGGCACGCGATGCGCTGGAGCGTATTAAAAATTATAAAAAATAAATAACACCAACGATTAAGGGCTGTGGGCGTAAATTTATGTTGACCCACTAACCATACGATTGGGATTAGAACAGAAACAGTACGTTTCATTGAAAGACACTGAGGATTTATGTTTGCAAGTTTTCTTATCACTCTAAGAGAAGGGTTAGAAGCCTTTTTATTAGTCGGTATCGCGCTTTCCTATCTAGGGAAGCTTAATGCTCGTCACTTAAATAAATATATCTATATAGGTGTGTTTGTCGGTCTCGTTATGTCCCTAGCGATTGCGTTTGTTTTTCAAGTGGTCGTGGACCAGTTTAGCAACGAACGTTACCAAAACTACCTAATGGCGGGGATATTGCTGTTTGCCACGGTCGTACTGACTTATATGGCTATCTGGATGCAGAATCAGGCCAAAAATCAGGTGGCACAGATGCAAGAAAACATCAGCAGTATGGTGACAACAGGTAACCTGATTGGGTTGGTATCTCTGGCTATGCTTGCCATTCTTCGTGAAGGGTTTGAAACCATTCTGTTTTTCTCTGCATTGATGTATTCCAGCCTTGGAGAGCTAAGCGCAGAGGACGCGGTTTTGGGTGGCCTTTTGGGCTTATTTGTGGCGTATGGTTTGGTCTGGTTCATGATGAAAAGCACCAAGCGAGTACCATTGGCTCTTTTTTTCAAATGGACGAGTTTACTCATTATTATTATTGCGGCTGGTTTGCTTTCTTCTGCAATCAATATGTTGCAGGCGGGTCATCTTATCCCTATATACTATCCGCAGGTTTTTGATATATCGCATATTCTGGATGACCGAGATGTGTTTGGTACCTTTTTGAGAGCGTTATTTGGTTACAACTCTTCACCTGGTTTATTGCCGCTCACCGTATGGTCAATGTATATGTTGATTTTCGTTCGTTTTTGGCAGCAAGGATACAAAAAAGCATGAATGACAGTAAGAAAAAATCTGCGGTAGTTTTGGGGGCTGGGCCTGCTGGTTTAATGGCGGCTTGGGAGCTCGTGGACGCGGGTTTTGATGTCACTATTATCGAAAAAGAGAATTTTGCTGGCGGTATGTGTGCCACCCAAAAATTCACCGGTAAGCATGGTGACTATCGTTTCGATTTTGGTGGTCATCGTTTTATTACTAAGAACCCTAAGTTGCTCTCATTTGTAGACCAACTTATGGGAGAAGAGTTGCTGTATGCGCAAAGAAACAGCGTTATTCGGTATCGAGGGAGAATTTATCAATACCCTCTTGTACTGAGCGACCTAATAAAAAATGCACCGTTGTCGCTATTAATCGGCGGTGGCTTTGACCTCGTGAAACAACTCTTTAAGCCCAAGCCACAAACACGGTCAAAGGTCAGTTTTGCGCAGTGGATCGAGAGCCGGTTTGGTAAAACACTCTATAAACATTTTTTTGAAGGTTATACCGCGAAACTGTGGGGAATCGATCCCAAAAATCTATCAGGAGATTGGGCCTCACAGCGCATCAGTCTTATTGATTTGAAAGATATCGCTCGTCGTATGTTACCGGGCAAGCGTTCAAATGTGCGTACTTATGCTCGTCAATATCGATACCCTAAATGGGGGTTTGGTCAGCTATATAGCCAGTTAGGAACGGAGCTAGAAAATCGTGGTGTGAAGATAATCTTTAATGCTGAAGTCACGGGCTTAGTGCTGTCTGAGAAGAATCAGATTGAAGCGGTGAAGTTTGTGACCAATGATGAAGAAGAGTCCATCGGCTCAGACAACATCATTGCCACCTTGCCACTCCCGATAATGACAAAGCTGACAGGCTTTGATAGCGGTTTAAGTTTTCGTTCGTTGCGTTTTATGAATATGCCAATGGAGACAGACAATATCTCCGATAATACGTGGCAATACCTTTCAGACCCGGAAATTATTGGTACTCGACTTCAGGAGCCGAAACGCCGTTCAGCGTATATGGCTCCCGAAGGAAGAACCTCGGTCATGGTTGAGATTCCATGTAATAAAGATGATGAGGTGTGGTCAATGGAAGGAGAAAAGCTTCGCGATAAGGTTTTGCATGATCTTCAAACCCTTAAGGTTGACCCTAGTTTGGCGACTGGCGAGTTCTTTACCTCATACAGCGAACACGCCTATCCGCTTATGGATATGGGGTATCAAGAGAAGCGTGAAGCCGCGATAACCCACCTTTCCCAGTTTGAAAATCTGATCATGACGGGCCGACAAGGCACGTTTAGATACATATTTACTGATACGGCGATGGAGATGGGTCTGATGGCCGCGCAATCCATCATCGATGGTGTAGATCGTCGTCGTGAGATCTTTGATTATCGAAATGAAAATATAGTAATAGAGGTTCAGAGTGTGGCTTAACGAGTCGTTATCTCGCTTGAAACACGTTGAACCATTGGATTAAGGAAGTAGTTAGATGATGTTTACCCATGGCTGTAAGGAAACTTTGTTTTCTTTTGTTTTTTTTGTCGCGATGTCCTTACCTTCGGTTTCGTTTGCGTATTCTTATGCAGCAGCAGGTAAAGAACCCCTGATAGATAGCAGAGAAGTGATATTGCAAGCGTTGCAAGCCAATGATTATTCAACGGTTGAAAACGCGGTTTTGGGACTAAAAGAAGAGTTTGATTATCTGTTGAGTGATCACAATGTGGACCTTATTACACCAATAAACGCAGCAATAGAGAATGAAGATGGGGTAAAAATTGAAGCGGTAATTGATCATGCCGTCGTCGAGGAGATTGTCCGCCGTTTAGAGGGGGCACAAAACAACCTGACAGATTATCAAGTCGCCAAGGTACTCGTGGTAAAAAGTAAATTATTTCTCGATCTTATTATGCCAAAACTGACAAGCGCTCAGCGGGATCAGGCCAACCAAGCGATACAAGGGGTTTTGGAATCAATTGGTAACCCGGGCGTGTTTGGGGTGGGTCAAGCACCTGCGAATCAAGAGCAGTTTAGAGCAGAGCAGGCTAAATTACTCAGCGCGATTCAGGGAGTCAGACAACACTGATGCTGGAACGTCTAGGTCGTGCAATGAGCATACAGTTTATCCTCATCTATGTTGTTTGGGTGATGTGGTTGTTCGCCTACCCATTTCAATTGAATAGTGATGATGCCCTCAATTTTTATCGGGCGATTGAGCGATTTTCAGTGCTAGAGTTTCGTCCGCATTTTCCCGGGTATCCGACCTTTGTTGGTACCAGTTGGTTGGCCTCGATTCTTGGCCCAGAAGTCGTAGCGGCAAATGTAGTGGTCTCGTTTGTGTCAGTAATCTTGCTCCCTCTTCTCGTCTTTGTGCTTGTGAAGCAGCTTAGCCAATCATTTTTTTCGGCGGCTCTAGCGGGGATGTTGGTGATGACACAATCGATAATGGGGGCACTCGCACTCAATGGACTCTCGGATTCTTTAGCCTTGGTGTGCCTATTGTTCGCTCTACTGATGGCGTTTGATAAACGTTATATTTTCACGGGTGTTTGGATAGGTTTGATGTTGTCTACGAGGCCCTCTTATTTTCCTTTGGCGTTGGTCTTTCTGATGGTTCCTATGGCAACCGAAGCAAAAGGGTTAAGAGTATCGGTATACCTAAAAGCGGGCGTTAGTGTGGCGGTGATAGGAGCATTAAGTCTGTTATTTATTTGGATCAAAGACGGTGCCGCGTACATAGAAGAAGGTATTCGTTTTACAACGGGGCATTTCACTATCTGGGGTAATACCGCTTCAACGCAAGACGCCAGCATTATTCAGTGGGTAGATGTGCTCGTTAATGAATACTCTGCATTGAGCCTAATACTGATACTTTGTTCTCTTCTATATGGACTCTCAAGTTTTTACAGGTTCTCTGGCATGACTACGAGTGACAAACTTGATGGCAAGGACCAATGCTGGCAAGGCATTATAGCGAGCATAGGTCTGGTCTATTTGGTTTGGATGCTATTGGCCCAAAACCCAGAAAACCTACGACATTGGGCTCCTGTCGTCCTACTTTTTTGTGTTGTGTTATCGCTTCAACTAAATGAGTTGTTGAATACAAAAAGAAATACAGCCCTAGTCGCGTCTGCATTCCTGTTATGTGGATTTGCCATCATAGGTTGGCAGAGCATCAATTTAAGACCTGACGTCGCCCCCGTACAGCAAGCTATACGGTGGATAAATAAACACCCTGATAATCAGTTTGTAGGCTCCAACTATGGCGTCAATCTGCTAAAAGATCGGCTGACAGATAGTGTGGTGTTCGACATGTATTACCCAAGCAGCGCAATAGCACTCAATAAAGAAAGCGATCGAGCATGGCGACTTTCCAATACAGAGTTAAAAGACAATGAATTAATCACGCAGTTTCCAGCAAGGTTTAGTGGCGAGCGGCGTCTATATCTATACAAAATGAGTCAGTGAATAAACTGGCCTAAACGATGAGCAAAGTAAAAAATGCTAAGTAGCAAATACAAATTTTTGAAAGGGTTGGCTTTTCTGTTAATAGCCTTGGTTTCACATAACGCGATAGCAGGCGATAAGAGCCGCTCTCTGCGTTTTAGTCAAGACAAGTCACGTATCTACAGTGCGAACTTTGACGCGGGTAGTGTCAGTATTCTTTCCCGTGAAGATGGCCTGATAGTAAAGGAGAAAACAATAGGGCGAGATATTCGTCGTATTGCCTTTAGTGATGACCAAACGTTGCTCTTGGCGACGGATTATCTACAAGACAAAGTGGTGATGTTGGACGCCAACTCGCTTGACGTCATATCGGAAACGCCCGTTCCTGCACGCCCTTTTGGCGTGGTATTCAGTCCTGAAAATCAGCTCTTTTACGTCACTAGTTTTGAGAAAGACAAATTACTACTCATCGATCGCTCTGGTGCATTGATTGAAACGGTAACGACCCAACCGTCGCCACGAGGATTGGCGTTGACTGATGATAACCGCTTATTGGTAACTCATGCCTTAACGGGACAGGTATCGATCTATGACGTGTCTGTGAAGAAACCTGCGTTGTTGAAGGTGATTCAACTCGCCGATAGCGAAGAAAATAAAAGCAGAACCGTTTCACAGGGTAAACCACGGAAACTAGATAATATTGTCATCTCCCCAGATGGTAGCACGGCGTGGCTTCCTCATGTGCTCTGGTCTTTTGGTCATGATTTTCAGTTTCAATCAACGGTATTCCCTGCTATCTCTATCCTAGATCTGGAGGTTGGTAATGAACATGAGATAGAACAAGAGCGAAAGCAACTGTTTAAGCAAATCAATATCATAGAGAGTGGAAATCGTACCAGAATTGTTTCCAATCCTCACGATGGTGAGTTTAGTGAGGACGGTAAGAAGGTTATCTTTACGTTGGCAGGTTCGGAAGACCTTTTGGTTTTCGACCTATCCAGACAAGGAAAGAAAAACAAAAACCGCCACCGTCGTAAGAAATTTCAAGGCGGGGTTAAAGCCACCCAGATATATCGCGGTGTACCGGGTGATAATCCTAAAGGATTGTTGATCAGCGGTAGAGAGCTGTATGTGCAAAATGCGATGTCATTGAATATTGCCAAATTTGATACTGGCGAATCGGGCCCTTTTGCTAAAGTAAAACTCACCGAAGGCAATTTTGCCTCTTTGGTATTATTCGATCCATTGCCAAGTCAGCTTCGTCTAGGAAAAACGTTATTCAATAGCGCTAACACCGCGGATTATGCCGAATTTCCTATGGCGGGCGATTTTTGGATGAGCTGTAACTCTTGCCATATCGACGGATTTAATTTTACAAACCGTCAATTGATGGAAGATGGCAGAAAAAATCGATTTGAGAACGCATTGACGGGGCATGTTGATGTAAGAAAAATGATTGCAGGCGACCCTGTTGGTGCGTATGTCGATATCATTCAAAAAACTCAGGGCGGCATGGGGGGCGATTCACGGGAAGGAGCGTCAGCATTGGTTGACGTTGAAAATCCGCCAGTAGAAGTGGCGAAAATGATGATCGCGTTGAATGAGTACGTACGTGTTCAGGAGAATCTGCCTTATCTTTCTACGTGGTTGCGATTGGATGACAAAAAACGCTATACCCATCCGGATGAATGGATCAATTCGGCTGAATGTGCGGACTGCCATACCACGATCTACGATCAATGGGCAGATTCGAATCACGGTATGAATATGGATCACCCTTACTATCGTCAACACGAAGATCTGGCCGCAAAAGTTGAAGGCGAAGAATTTAGAGTGTTATGTCGAGGCTGTCATACGCCGCAGATGGTGATTAATGGTGACAATAAACCGTTGAAAGAATTTGGCAATATGTACGAAAAAGGAGGCGAATCTCTGGTTGAGGCGTTTGCTCATGGTCGATCGGTGAACGAAAGAGGAACAGGGTGTGTGTTCTGTCATCGTATTTCCAAGGCCGAAAATGCCGGTGGCAATACCGACATGACAGTCAATCTTAAAGACAGAGAAGCGTATGTTTTTGAGGATGCGAATACCAGTCTACTTAAATGGTTATCGGAAAAACAAATAAATGCCGCACCAGAAAAACACAAAGTGTCTTACTCGAACCCAGAGCTGTACCAAAGTTCACTCTATTGTGCGACATGCCATAACGAGTTCACGACCGGACAAGGGGCAATCATTAATGACAACTTTGGTGAGTGGTTAGCATCACCGTTTAATTCGCCTGAAGATCCGTCTAAACACAAAACTTGCATCGACTGTCATATGACGCAGGATGTCACGGACTTCGATAATCGCGTTGCAGGCCAATCGACAGACGACGGTCCTATTAAGCAGAACATGCGTTCCCATCATTTTGTCGGCGGTAACTACTACTTTACGGGAATGAGAAACCCAGAACATAAGAAACTGAGTATCGATATTCTTAAAACGGCACTTACGTTGCGGGTGGAAAAAACAGGCAATCAATTGGCGGCAATTATCACCAATGTTAACTCGGGACACGATATGCCTGGTGGCGCACGTAGACAGGTTTGGTTAGAAGTGATTGCGACAGACGCGAATGGAAAAAAGGTACTTGAAAGCGGAGTGATGAAGGACGGATACATTCCTAAAGATGCACGCAAATTTGTTAAGGTTGGGGTGGATAAAGAAGGTAAACCAGTAGGACAGCTTTTCTGGCGATACGTGAAGATCGGAAAAGATACCCGTATCAAATCAGGTCAAACTCGTCGCGAAGTATTTGAATTGCCGTCAGAGGTGGAATATCCCCTTACCGTGTCAACGCGTGTACTTTATCAGGTGTTTGCTAAGGCGCTAACGGAAAAAGTGAAGAAGGCGTTTCCTGAAGAGAATATCCCAGACCCTGAAGTGATTGAATTGGAAAAAACAGTGTCGGTATATGAGGCGCGATAAATGAACATTAATGCAGTCATGTCAACGGTATGGGAAATTGGATTGTGAACGCGAAGATACCCTATACCAGAATAGAAAAATTGCTCGACTATATACATGACAATATTCAGGAGCCACTAAGCCTAGACGAGTTAGCCGCGAAAAGCTGCTGGTCTAGGTGGCAATTGCAGAGAGTTTTTCAAGCTTATACCGGTTTCAATGTAGCGCAATATGTTCGGGAAATTAAGCTCAGTCAAGCGGCATTAATGGTGCTTGAAGGAAAGCACCGCATATTAGATGTGGCGTATGAATTTGGGTTTAATTCCGAAATAGCCTTTAGCCGTGCCTTCAAGCAGTTCTTTGGTGTGTCACCTAAACGCTATCAATCGAATGGATTAAAGACGGGAATTAAAACGCCTTTGACCAAGGCGATTAAGAGTAGTGAATCTGTGTTTTATCCAGAAAATACGCTCTATCAAGTTCGCCTGGAACACAAGAATGCCTTCTCTATCAATGGTGTGCCGTCGATAATTAGAGGGCTTCAATCGCCAGAACCTGATTTTTCTAGCACGGTTCCTTATGCGTGGGAGGCATTCTTTAAGCAAACCGATCTCAGTAACGTGGTTAACGTACCCCATATCGGCATCATTGATATGTCGCCTAGTCAGGTAGATGGAGAACTTATCTATTGGGCTGGTGTCGAGCAAACAATCGTTGGCAAGCCTTCAAACGGTGGGTTAATTTGCAAGAAGCTAGAAATTGGAGAATGCAGCTATGCGGTATTGCCGTATAGGGGAGATGTCGACGAGTTCCATAAAGCGGTGACTTGGTTGGTCGCAATGTGGCTTCCAGAGTCAGGATATAAAACGGTAGACAACGCATTTGAAATGGAGATTTATCACCCGCCTTTCGAAAATGCTCAACGAACGATACTCGCGGAGTATTGGTTGCCTATACATCAATAAACTTTGCCTACCTACATTATAAATATCGTTGCTAGTTGCACCAAATTGTTAACTTTTTTGTATCGATTTCATCTATTATCTGCATGATAATGATTCTCATTAATGTTAAAGAGGGTCAGTATATATGTTAATACCGTTCTTATTATGCAGGTTACTATGAATAAAAATCACAATAATGCTGAGTTCAAACTCAGTGCGATCACAACTGCGATAGCGCTCTCTTTTAGTTTCTCTTTCTCTGCTAGCGCATTTGCAGATTCGACAGACTCTCATGCGGAAACCGAAACGATTCAGGTGTTGGGTCAATCGTATCGAAATACGACAACAAAAACCTCGTTGAATCCTGAGGAAACCCCACAAGGCATTACGGTTATTGATGCTGAAGAATTAGAACAGCGCAGTGCGAAATCGCTTAGTCAAGCACTCCGTTATGCCCCCGGCGTGGTAACAGAAACAAAAGGTGGCGCGGTCACCATGTATGATACGTTCACTATTCGTGGGTTTAATGCAAAGCAAAGCTACTATGATGGTCTGATCTTACAGTCCTTAACGGGTTGGAATTTACAGCCACAAATCGACCCAATTGCTCTCCAACAAGTAGAAATATTTAAAGGACCTTCGTCGGTACTTTATGGCTCAATGCCACCGGGTGGAATGGTAAATATGATCGCTAAGCCACCACAAAAACAGGCTGCAACGAGTCTTGGGCTTTCAACGGGATCGCGAAATCTGGTTGAAGCCTCCATTGATACCACTGGCCAGTTTGGTGATAGCGACCTCAGTTATCGATTTGTCGCGTTAGCGCGTAAGCAAGATGGGCAAGTGGATGACACAGAAGAAGAACGTTTCGTTATCGCGCCTTCGGTTGATTGGCAAGTCACAGACAAAACCTTGATCAATTTTAATCTGTATTATCAGAATGACCCTGCGATGGGTATGAACTCTTCATTACCCGCATCTGGGATGATTTATCCCAATTCAAATGGCGCAACTAGTTCGTCTACCTTTGTCGGTGATGAAAACTGGAGCTCATTTGAGCGCGAGTTTTTGATGATGGGTTATAAAATTAATCATGAAATTAACGATAGCTGGTCATTCTTACAAAACTTCCGATATACCGATGCAGAACTTTCGCAGAAGAACACCTATCACCGAGCGTCAGGCTTTGATGTGTCGACGGGGACATTAGCTCGGAACATCTACAGTACCGATGAAGAGTCAAAGGGCTATGTTATAGATAATCAATTGTCAGGTTATTTGTATACAGGTGATATTGAACACAACCTATTGTTTGGATTGGATTATCAACGCCTTGATGGGGAGTCTGCTTATAAAGAGTATGCGACATCTGGCGCTTCGTTCTATGGATTTAATATCTACGCGCCTAATAACAATCTGTTGGACCGAGATTCGTTAACAAAAAATTATGATGCGAAGGATGACATTTCAGTCGAGCAATTAGGGGTCTATTTTCAAGATCAGCTACGCTGGGACCGTATGGTCTTGATAGCTGGTGGTCGGTATGACAACTATGAAAGCAGAAGTAAATACAACGACGACTATTCGACATCCGACACGAAAGCCGACCATGGGCAATTTTCTTATCGGTTAGGTGCTCTGTTTGAGTTCGACAATGGTGTCGCCCCTTTTGCTAGCTATGCGACCAGCTTTGAACCCGCTACTGGGGTCAATAGTAATGGCGCTGCCTACGATCCTGAAATGGGCGAACAAGTAGAGGTCGGGGTGAAATATCAATCCCCAGATAGGATGATTAACGGTTCCGCCTCTTTATTCCACATTGTTAAAAGTGACGCGTTGATGGCCAACCCAAATGATATTTGGGGAGCAAAACTTCAACTGGGTGAGGTGGTTTCTCAAGGGGTTGAATTGCAAGGTCAAGTTGCGATTACACAGGCTTGGGATATCCGCGCGAGTTACACCTATATTGATATGGAAATCACGGAGGATAGTGATGGAGGCCTTGAAGGGACAACACCGATTTATGTTCCCGAGCATAGCGCCAACCTTTGGTCAAATTATCAAATTTCCCAAGGTGTGTTTGCGGGAACAAGGGTAGGTGCTGGCGTGCGGTATGTAGGAGACATGCAAATAGACGCGGCGAATACTGGCAAAGTTCCAAGCTACACCTTGGTTGATTTGTCTTTAGGGTATGACTTACAGGGGGTATCTGAATCGTTGCAAGGTGCAACAGTGAATCTCTCTGCGAATAACCTGTTCAACAAAGAGTATTACACCTGTTATGACACGGCTAACTGTTGGTATGGCGCAGAACAAACCGTTGAACTTAACGTCAACTACCAATATTAAAGGGCGTTAATTTACGAACGCTGCCTATTAATATAGGTCGCGTTCGCTATTTGAATATGAATATTATTGAAACACAAAATAGAGAACGATTTAGTCAGTTAGACGCCCTGTGTCAAACCGTTACGCCGTATCTAAAAGGGAGCTTAGCACCTTATGATTCAACAATGTTAGTTGGAGAATCAAGCGACCTCACTGTGATTAAGCATCTGTATGGTGCTATTGAGTTGGCTCATCCAGAAGCGGGTCACGCGTATTGGTTAACAAGAACGTGGGAGTTGCTTTGCTGGCAGCCTATTTACATCAGTGTGATATCTATCTATGGGTTGCAAGCACTACCTACTTTTGACGGTTTTGCTCAACAAAGAGAAGGCGCTTATATCATGGGATATCGTTTTCAGACGCTCGATTTCATAACGGATGAGATCCCCAACTTGATTAGTAGAGCTGGCATTCAATTAACGTATATGTTTGAACACTACCGATTACTGATCGATTCATGGTTACGGTGTCGCCCTGGTTTTACGAGACAGATTCTCGCTGATGCATTGCTTGAGAGTTTAGTGAAACTGCGCGTAGCAAGGCCAGATATAGATAACCACACATTGTATCACCATGCAGAGCTATGGCTTTCTTCATGCCGACTGCCACTCAATAATCTACGGTCATATTCAGAGTCTATGGACGGGTCGCTGCAATTTGTTAGGCGCAGTTGCTGCCTTGTGTATAAAACAGAACAAGGTCAACTTTGCTCAAATTGCCCTAGAAAAAGAGAACGAATATGTACCAGTTAGAGAATATTAAGGTGACCCGAGACCAAAGAGTGATCTTAGATGTAGACCAGCTCTCTGTGGACCCAAAAGCGCTCACGGTCGTCATGGGGCACAACGGCTCAGGAAAGTCGACGCTTGTGAATTTATTGGCTAACCATATACGCCCGGATGAAGGGAGTGTGAAATGGAAAGGTACATTGTTACGTCATTTAAGTAGCAAGAAACTGGCCCGTGAGATTGCGTACCTGCCACAGACATTACCAGAAGTGGCAGGGCTGAGTGTCGAAGAACTCGTTCGTTTAGGCCGATACCCTTGGCGTGGTGTACTTTCTCGTTGGACGAAAGAAGATGGTGTATACATAGACCAAGCGATAGAACAAACTCAGATCGGTAAGTTTCGACAAGCCCTTGCTGACGAACTTTCTGGCGGTGAGAGGCAACGTGCATGGATAGCGATGTTGCTTGCACAGCAGTCTGGCTTGCTCATATTAGATGAACCTACGTCCGCGTTAGATATCCAATATCAATATCAAATAATGGATCTGTTGCAACGATTAAATCGAGAGACAGGGAAAGGTGTTGTGGTTATTTTACATGACCTCAATTTAGCCCTTAGATACGCCACAAAAGCCATCGCGTTAAAGCAAGGACGGATTGCGTTCGAAGGCGATGCGAGCATTTTACACGATGAAAATAGACTCACCGAGTTATTTTCTACCCACGTTCAATTAATCAATCACCCAAATAAAAACGCTAAAGTGGCGGTTATATGCTAATTAAATCAATATTCATAACACTATGCGCTCTTTATTCTGGCTATCCTTTTGCCCAAATAGAGCCGGAGTCTTCTCAAATACAAATAAAAGACACTAGGGGTCTACAGATACTTTCAAAAGTGCCAGTTAAAGTGGCAGCATTGAATTGGGATATAGCAGAACAGGTTTTGGAATTAGGTGTTGTCCCAGTGGCGATGCCCAATATTACTGGTTATAGCGAATGGGTCGTAAGACCAGAAGTACCAAGCTCAGTACAAGATATTGGTACCAGAGTAGAGCCTAATATAGAGCGCCTAGCAGAACTAAAACCGGATGTCATTATTATCTCATCGCCACAGGTTGATCTCATTCCTAGGCTAGAGCGCATTGCGCCCGTGCTTACTTTTGAAACCTTCAGTGCCGATCATGACAACGTGAAGGCGGCCATTCAAAACTTCCGAAGCATTGCGAAGGTATTGGGTAAGCAGATGTATGCTGAGGAAAAACTGGAACGTATGTTTTACGAGTTAGACCAATTGAAAAACAAGTTGGAAACGGCATATGAAGGAAAACTGCCAACCGTCGCCGCCTTTCGATTTTCTAGCACTTCATCGATCTATCTGTATGGTGATAACTCAATAACACAATTTGCATTGCAGCAGTTAGGCGTATCTCCGGCATTGCCTCAGCCGCCCACTCAGTGGGGTGTCACTCAAAAGCGATTGAACGCGCTATTCGAGTTAACGGATGAAAGCGTTGCACTTTACTTCAAACCTTTTGAACAAGAGAAGAAGGTGACAAACTCGGTGTTATGGAAAGCGATGCCCTTAGTAAGAAGTCACCGAGTGAATAGCGTGTCTGCGGTATGGAACTACGGTGGAGCGATGTCGATTCTCTATAATGCTCAGGTCTTATCAACCGCGTTGTTAGAGATCGCACCTAATACCGTAAAAATGAATTAGTTATGATTAAAAAACGGTATTTTCACGCTTTTGTTTTTCTACTTCTAGGTTTGATCATGTCGCTTCAGGTCGCGAGTGATATGAGCATTATGGTGCAAATAAATGCACTGCAAAAATGGTTTTCTGGTGTGAGTGTACACGCGGATTATGCCTCAATTTTATTTTTGGAATCTCGATTACCTAGGTTAGTAATGGCTTTGGTGGTGGGGGCTACACTGGGTTTGGTGGGCAGTTTGATGCAGCAGTTAACCCAAAACCCGTTGGTTTCACCATTAACCCTTGGTTCAGCTTCAGGTGCATGGTTGGCCCTCGTCATCTGCAATATCTGGTTTCCATCGTTAGCTGGCGATTACTCGGTTATTTTCGCTTTGCTAGGGGCGATGCTAACTCTGTTGTTGGTGATCCTTGTTTCCGGTTTAAGAAACCTATCTGGTTTACCGGTGGTGCTCGCCGGGATGGCCGTGAATATTCTTCTTGGTGCTATTGCCACTGCGATTATTTTACTCAATGAGCAATCCGCTAAGAATCTGTTTATTTGGGGCGCAGGGGATTTAGCGCAAAATGGTTGGGATCAAGTAGAATGGTTGCTGCCTAAGTTAGTGCCTGCTTTGCTGATTTTTGCGTTCGCGCCACGAGTGTTAGCCTTATTAAGATTGGGGCAGACTAACGCCACCGCTCGTGGATTGAATATCGTACCGATGTTTCTGTTGTTAATTGGTTTGGGTCTTTGGGTTGTTTCTGCCGTCATCTCTACCGTCGGCGTCATCAGTTTTATCGGACTGTTAGCGCCGAATATTGCGAGGAAATTAGAGGCAAGAACACCATTGGCGGAGCTTAATTTAAGTACCGTTTTGGGCGCGTTTTTGCTCGTGTTTACGGATACATTAGCCATTTGGTTGAGCTCATTGAGTTTAGATATTGTCCCAAGTGGCATAGCGGCGGCCTTTATTGGTGCTCCGGCACTGATCTATTTTTCTCGAACGCAATTAAAAGCTCAGGACAGCCTATCTTTCACCTTACCTAAGACCAATTTTATTTTCAAAATAAAGACAATAATTGGTGTGGTTGTTGTTTTGATAGGGGTTTTCTTTCTGTCCCTTTTTGTTTCTAAACAAGTGATAGATCAAAGTATTGTATGGTCATTAAAGTGGCCGAGTGAATTTGGTTTAGAGCTCCGTTGGCCCAGAATGTTGACTGCGCTATCCGCAGGTGCGGGTATAGGCGTGGCAGGGGTGTTGTTACAACGTTTGATTTATAATCCGTTAGCGAGTCCTGATATCTTGGGTCTTTCCGCCGGTGCGACATTTGCGCTAGTGGGTAGTAGCCTTTTTTTGGGGTTCAATATATTTGAAGCGGCACCTTTAGTCGCCTTCTTTGGTAGTTTATTGGTACTTGTGATTCTGCTTTTATTGGGTACAAGACATAACTATGCACCATCTATGATGGTACTTATTGGGATTGCTCTCACCGCTTTGATTGAGGCTTTGGTCCAGTTTTCATTGGTACGTGGTGATGAAAACTCTTATGTTATTCTAAACTGGTTGGCTGGATCAACGTATAGAGTCTCACCGCAATATGCTGTCATATTGGCGGTGATGGTCACGGGTTTGATCACCTTCGTTTTCTTGACACAGCGATGGTTGACGCTAATCTCTGCGGGTCGAGTATTTGCCCAATCGCGAGGGGTTGATGTTGGCAAAGTATTTATTACTTTACTCTGTTGTGTTGCATTGCTATGTGGTGTTGTTACCAGTTTTATGGGGCCGGTGGCATTTGTTGGGTTGTTAGCGCCGCATATTTCCGTCATGTTGGGCGCGAGAAAGGTAGGACAACAAATAATAACGACTGCTTTGATAGGGGGCACACTTATGCTCTTTTCAGATTGGTTGGGACAAAATATAGTGTATCCATCGCAGATCGCGGCGGGTACGATAGTGTCCATCATAGGGGGAGTTTATTTCATACTTCTCCTAATTAAAGGGCGAACAAAAAGCTAATTTCTTATGAATAAACATGTAAACAAAATGCGATTAAAAAGCATAACGGTGTTAGGTCTCATGGCCGTGATAGGATTCGTTAATGCGGGCTCTCTCGCTGAATCAGCGAAAGTAGAGCAAGCTATTATTAAAGACGCAGGGCGCAGTCAACATGTTGTGAACGACAGTTCAGAACATGCTTTTGACCTACAATCTGAAATTGAATCGCTGAAGGCAGAGGTGGATGGACTTGCGATTTATGAAGACCATCTTGGTAATTTAATTCTTAGCCAAGACCAGGAACTCACCAGCGTAGAATCGCAATTAGATGAAATAGCGGAGACGAGGCAGAGCATTGTTCCGTTGATGTATCAGATGTTGGATGGTCTAGCGACATATATTGAACGTGATATGCCGATACGTCTAGATACACGCGTTGATAGAGTGAAGCAACTACGTCAGCTTATGGTACAAGCCGATATTAGCGATGCTGAAAAATTTCGTCGTATCTTAGAGGCTTATCAAATAGAACTCGATTACGTAAGCAAACTTGGCACCTACACCAATGCAATAGAGATTAATGGTGTGGTTCGCGAAGTTGAGCAGCTTTATCTTGGACATGTGTCATTCATTGCTCGTAGCCTAGATAAGAAAGAATACTGGGTTTGGAGTGCTCAAGAGAAGACATGGCATCTGTTAAATTCGGCGTTAATTAGTGATCTAGATAATGCATTTTTGGTTGCTAACAAACGTGTATCACCCCGTCTTTTATTGTTGCCCCTTTCCACACAAGAGGTGAGCAAATGAATAACATAATCAGTATCGTTCTGTTGACCCTTTTGGTTTCTACCGCTCAAGCGCAAACCGATCTATTGGACACGACGAAACAAGTTCGTGTCGAAGAAAATGTCGCTAATTTAAACAGGGAGCAGTCCTTTAAAGCCCAAGAGCAGGCGTTGGTTCAACTACGCGATGAGCTGTTAGCAAAACGTGCGACTTTACAAACCAATATAGAGCGAATCAGCGACCAATTTAGCCATAATGAACAAGTTCTAGCGGAGACAGAAAAAAAGCTTCATTTAGAGTCTGGCAGCTTAGGTGAACTTTTTGGTGTGGTTAGGCAGGTAGCCAAAGAGTTTCAATTCGTCCAGAAACACTCAATAACCGCAATTGGAGAAGCCAGTTCTTTAAGCGCAGTCGACGCTATCGTTGCCGCAAAAACGTTACCTTCCAAGTCTCAATTATATTCACTTTGGCATGCGTTTGAACGCCAGTTAGAAGTGGGCTCAACGATTACCGAGTTAGAGGTACCGTACGTTCTACCTGATGGTGTTGTCACAAGTAAAGACGTTGTGCGTATCGGTTCATTTGGGTTGTTAGACAATGGTGGTTATTTAGATTGGTCGGGTGAACAAAGAGGCGCTAAGCCTTATCAAGTTCAACCTCAATATCTACCTCAGGTTGGCCTCGCTGAGGTGAACACGGCATTGTTCGTCTTCGACCCATCTGGTGGCAAGTTACTAGAGCAACTTTCATTGACGCCGACCATAAAGGAAAGAGTCGAGCAAGGTGGCGCAATCGGTAAAGTGATATTGGTACTGCTGTCCATTGGTCTGCTCATCGGCTTGGTTCAAGGGACGTTCCTATTTATAAGCCGACACAACATTAACGCTCAACTGAAAGACAAAGATACCATAGGAAATAATGCACTAGGTCGAGTCTTAGGAGTGTACAAGTATGATCAGTCACCCAACGTAGAAGCATTAGAACTGCGCCTATATGAGACGATTTTAGACGAGCAACAGAAGTTAGATCGAGGCCTTTCTATGCTCAAACTCCTTGCTGCTTTATCACCCATGTTAGGTCTGCTCGGCACGGTGACAGGGATGATAGAAACATTCCAAGTGATTACTCAGTTTGGCAATACAGATCCACGAATGATGGCATCCGGTATCTCTACTGCACTCATTACAACCGTACTTGGCTTAGTCGCTGCCATGCCACTGTTGTTTATGCACAATGTACTAAGCTCACAAGCCGAAAACGTACGAACACTGTTAGAAAAACAGGGCGTTGGCCTAGTGGCACAACGCGCTGAACAAGATTTAGGGCAGAGCTAAACGTGGAGTGGATGAGCCTATTTTCTGACCTTGGCTTTGGGAACGCGTTGGCACAATTTATGTCCAAAGGTGGCCCAATACTTTGGTGGTTAGCTTCCCTTATCTTGCTGTTCTGGCTTATTGCCATCGAACGGATGCTCTATCTGTTGGTTACGTTTCCCAAAAGGCAAAATGAGTGGTTAAAAAATTGGGGTGCAAGGGGTGACCACCATTCCTGGTACGCACAAAAACAGCGTGACGCATGGGTCAATCAAGCACACATAGAGCTATTTCAGAATATCAATCTACTTAAATTGATCATCAGTCTGTTTCCAATGCTTGGTTTGCTCGGTACGGTGACAGGAATGATTTCCGTTTTTGATGTGTTAGCGGTAGAAGGAACGTCGCAACCAAGGTTGATGGCATCGGGTATATCCATGGCGACGTTACCAACAATGGCGGGTATGGTTGCTGCATTGGCTGGGGTATTTTGTTATTCCCAACTGTTTGCTGCATTGGAGAAAAGAGAAGTGCATTTAGAGAAGTTAATGAGGAGCCGAACATGAGATTAGGTAGCCGAAAAAAAAATCAAGATGAAGCACAGATAGATATGACGTCGATGCTCGATATCGTATTTATTATGCTGATTTTTTTTATTGTCACCAGCTCTTTTGTTAAAGAATCAGGTATCGAGGTTAATCGACCTCAAGCCTCTAACACCGTTAGTCAAAAAGAAGCGGGTATCTTCATTGCTATTACCGCCAATAACGAGATCTTTATCGACAAGCGTATCGTAGACAAAGAGAGAGTACAGGCTAACTTAGAGCAGCTTTTAACCGATCAACCTAACACGTCGGTGGTGATTCAGGCCGATGAATTTGCGTTTAACGGTACGGTAATTTCGGTTATGGACTCAGCCAAGGGTGCCGGCATTGTTAATATTGCTTTAGCGACGGAGCGGAAATAGATGCTTCGCTTCTTAATGGCGCTGCCACTCGCGTTATTCATAAGCTATGGCCTTATGGGTTTGATGGCGTGGATGGTGGATCTCAATACCATAGAGAGCAAGCCAAAAAATGCGTCGATACGATTTGATTTCTTTATGAACGAAACTGAGCAGCTAAGCCAACGGAAAAGCCGTGAGCTCCCTAAACCGCCGGAAATGAAGCCGTTACCTCCCGAACAGGCATTGGCTCAGCCTCAACAAGATGTCTTCTTGAATACGCCGACGTTAGCGCCGATTCCAGAAGTAAACTTAGCTCTATCAGTGACAGACATGAAATTTGCCGTAGTCGTACCTAGTACTCCAAGTCCCAAGGCCACAAACACTCCATTGGTTCAGCAACCAATATCAGTGAAAATGGGACAAACCCAACAACTGATGCCTTTGCATCGTATGAATCCGATCTACCCAAGAAAAGCACTACAGAGAAAAATAGAAGGTTATGTGGTGTTTTCTTTTGATATTGACCGCGCTGGAAAGCCCCAAAATATTAAGATAGAAGAGTCTTATCCGTCGCGAGTATTTAATCGGGAAGCACTAAAAGCATTGAAACGATGGAAATATCAACCAATGATGGTGAATGGATTGGCACAAGTTAGAAGCGGTCAACGAGTAAAACTGGAGTTTAAAATCCAGTGATGAAACGTAAATCAATCTCAGCACTTTTTCTAGCGACGGTCTATTGGTTATTCGCGTCGCCTGTTGCGTGGGCGGAATCAAAAGAGTTAACGTATCGCACTGCTCGACAGGTGCAAATTGCCTATGAATTGCAGCTTAAAGAAAAACCGGATGAAGCGATCACTGTTTTAGCAAATTTGAACCCAAGTGGACAATATGACTTCGCGTATGTCAATCGCATGCTAGGTGGACTTTATTGGCAAACTCAGCAGCCACTGTTGGCGATCAAAACGTTAACGTTGGCTATCGAACAGAAGGCATTGCCTGCCGTTCAGCATCAAGATACACAACGAATGTTAGCCGACATCTTATTGATGGAAGGTCAGTATAAATTGGCAGAATTCCACTACCAAAAGTTATTACCCGCGTATGAACAAGCAGACGATCTGGAATGGCTATGGCTTCGAATCGCTCAAGCACAATATCAACAGCAGGAGTGGGCGCGAGTCGAGTTGTCGATTGGTCATCAACAACGATATCGTCAACAAGCAAAACTTCCGCTGAAAGTGATGCCGCTCAATATGCTGCTTGGGGCCCAGCTTGCACGGAAGAAATGGCAAAATGCAGTGCCAACAGCGTTGTCTTTGAGAATATTAGAACCAGACAACTACGTATGGTGGCGTCAACTGATTACGCTCTATATTTACACGCAACAGCAGCAGCAAGCACTGATTACCTTGCAACAGGCGGATCGTGTGGGGTTTGAGTTGAGTGATCAATATCTGATGTTGATGGCTCAATTGTATGCACAGGATGGGGTTCCAAAGAAAGCGGCACAAACCTATGCAAGGTTAAAAGGGCTAGACAACAGTGCCACATTGCGGGCCAAACAAGCGGAGTATTGGCAGGCGGCGAAAGAGTGGGATAAGGCTGCCTCTATTTGGCTTAAGGCGGCACAAATTGACAATAAGTTTTATTGGCAACATGCGCTTTTGTTACTGAAAATGCGGGACCATGAACGGGCACTAATTAGCATTGATAAACTGACTAACCAGACAAGCCAAATGCTGTTGGCAAAAACACAAGCACTGAGCGCGATCGGACAAAAGGAACAAGCATTACAGGTCGCCACTAAGTTACACAGGATAGAATCGAGCGAAGAAAGCCTGCGTTGGATTAAATATTTGAGTGAAGATTGATGATCGTCGGTAAAATACGCCTTAAAAGGTATATAATTCTAGGTCATTAATAATTATATTGATTCTTTGAAATACGACTTAAGAGGTCCTCGATGTCTTCTATCCAAAATTATATGACGGAACACCACAAGACGTGTGACAACCTATTGGTTGACGCTGAAGGTTTATTGGCTGATAAAAATTGGGTTGGGTTTAGTCAAGCTTGGCAGATATTTGAGCAAGAGACGGTGGCGCACTTTACAGCGGAAGAGGAGATTCTTTTTCCAGCATTTGAACAAAAAACCGGTATGACGGGTGGCCCGACTATGGTTATGCGTTCAGAACATAGCCAGATTAAAGGGATGTTTGAACAGATGAACAACGCCATTCAAGATAAGAACCTAGACAGAGCCATGGGCATAGTTGAAAGCGTCATGTTGTTGATTCAACAGCATAATATGAAAGAAGAACAGATGCTCTATCCTATGACCGATATGCATTTGCCGAACAATGATGAAGTCGTATCCCAAATGGATAGCCAACTGTCAACTTCTCGAGGTTAATCGAGCTATGGTTAATGACGGCACGACAAATGTTCGGTCACCTAATTTGCCAGATATATTCAGGCTCGATGTGAGTATTTTGGAGCCTCCTCACCCTTTAACGGAGATAACCAAAGTGTTATCTGGTTTGCCGATGGGTGGCCTACTACGTGTTTCACACAGGCGAAAACCCGTACCTCTGTTTGAAATCATCCAATCTAAGTATTCATATCGACATGTGGAGGTAGATGAAGGCAAACACTTTATATTTATCTGGCATAGAGATGATGTTGATACAACAGAATACGTGAGGACTCGTAGCAATGAGAATGACTGGACTTAATTTTGATGCCATTCCTAGACTCGATGTTCCACTACGTTTTTATCTTACCGCCCCAATCTTTGCCCTCCTTGGCTCTATTTTACTCATAGATCAAGGCAGTCAGATATGGTTGACCCGATGGATGCCTGCTTCACTTGCTATTACGCATTTGTTCGCCTTAGGTGTTATGGCAATGATAATGGTCGGGTCACTGTTTCAGATAATGCCTGTGTTATGTGGAGCGCCTATCACCATTGAAAAATCACTGCTGGTGTTACTGCACATGGGGATGATAGCTGGAACCTTAACACTCGCCGCCGCGTTTATGGGGTGGGTTAGTTTTGTATTTGGCTTTGTTTTCCTCGGTCTGAGTATCGGTTATTTTGTGCTTACATTGGCATGGGTTTTAATTAAAAATGCCGGAGGAGAACAGACAAGACTGCCTATTTTATTGGCGGTTTGCTCGTTGGGTTTGCTATTGGTTGCTGGCTTGTTGCTTATCTCTGGCTACTTATGGGGAATTCAACCTGCCGTGGGTAAAGCGTTAACCAATTTTCATGCGAGTATTGGTATCTTTGGCTGGGTGCTGCTACTTGTGATGGCCGTCAGCTTTCAAGTTATTCCTATGTTTCATGTCACCCCGGTCTTCCCCAAAGTTTGGCGTAATACACTCGTCTTTGGTGCCGTATTTTCGCTGGTCATGATGACGTTGGCTACCTTCGCAGGATTTGACCTCTATTATGTCAGTGTGTTTAACGCTTTAGTTGGTATTGCTTACGCTGTAGTTGGCAGTGTTCAGCTTAGTAAGCGAAGAAGAAAACTGCCCGATGTGGTGGTCAACTATTGGCGAGTGGGTTACGGTTGCCTTGCCATTGGCTGTTTGTTTATTATCGCCCTGCCTTATTTCCCTGCGGAAATAAAGGGAAAACTAGAGGTTCTGTTAGGGTTGGTTATTGCTCTTGGTTTTATTTTTGGTGTAATACAAGGAATGCTGCTCAAAATTGTCCCTTTTCTGATCACGTTACACCTGCAGAAAGTCGCGATGGCGAATCCCGCTTCTATGATGATGTTGCCCGATCACTACAGCTTGATTAGTCGAAAGCAAGGTAAGTTGCAGTACTGGCTATACTTAGCCGTCTTATTATCGATTGTGATTAGTTTTTTTGTACCACAAATTACCATCAGCATTGGTGTCTGTATCATGTTGAATTGGATATGTATTGGCTATAATTTGCTAAGAGCATTTATTCTACACTCGAAACTAAGAGAAAAAATGCATGCTGCGTAAGCAGTGGATTTTAAAATTAAAGCCGCTACACTGTGCGACAATTAACATGTTTTAAATATCGTGAGCTATGGTGCCCGCGATTTAACAATTTACTAGAGACGGACAATGTCATTTTCTAAGCTTGGATTAAGCGATCCTATCCTAAAAGCAGTAGCCGACCTTGGTTACTCCTCTCCAACAACGATTCAAAAACAAGCCATTCCGGTGGTTCTAAAAGGTGAAAACCTTATTGCAGCGGCACAAACGGGTACCGGTAAAACAGCAGGTTTTGTTTTACCTATACTGGAGATGCTGAGCAAGGGAGAAACGCAAAAGAAGAAACGTTTCCGTGCGCTTATTCTTGTTCCAACCCGTGAACTCGCGATTCAGGTAGAAAGCAGTATCGTGCAATACGGTAAACACCTTGGTCTTAAATCTCTGGCGATGTATGGTGGCGTTGATTACCATCCTCAAAAACAGGCTCTGATTGATGGCATTGATATTCTGGTGGCAACACCGGGTAGACTGATAGATCTTTACGGTCAACATGCTGTCCATTTTGAAGAAGCTGAAATTCTAGTATTGGATGAAGCGGACAGAATGCTGGACATGGGCTTCATCGAAGATATCAATAAGATTATTGGTCGTCTGCCTAAGAACATCCAAAATCTGCTATTTTCTGCGACGATGTCAAACCCAGTACGCGAATTGGCAAGAACAGCGATTAATGATGCAACAGAGATCGCGATTACTAAAAATGCGGCGTCTAAAAGTAATATTAAGCAGTGGTTAGTCACGGTAGATAAAGATAAGAAATCGGCGTTGTTAAGCCATATGCTAAACGAAAACAGTTGGCCTCAAGCGTTGATATTTATTGAAACCAAACATGGCTCCGCCAAGCTGGTTGCACAGTTAGAAAAGCGCGGTATTGCTGCTGAGGCGTTCCACAGCGGACGAAATCAAGCTTCGCGTGCTCGCGTGCTAGAGGCATTTAAAGATGGTTCAGTTAAGTATCTGGTTGCGACAGGTGTTGCCGCACGTGGTATTGATATCGATGACCTTACCTGCGTGATTAACTATGATCTGCCGTATCCTGCTGACGAATATGTGCATAGAATAGGGCGTACAGGCCGTGCCGATGCTCAAGGTGAAGCAGTTTCATTGGTATCAAGAGACAACTTCAAACACCTTTGCATGATAGAAAGTCGTTTAGGCCACCTGATTGAACGTCGAACAGTCGAAGGTTTTGTCCCAACAAAAGAGGTGCCGATTTCTATCCTTAATTATGTGCATAAACATAAGAGAGAAGAGAACAGCTAAATAACCACTCTTCTATAATTGATAGTGATGTGCTTCACAAAAGCTGTTAGAATCGCCCCAAATTTGGAAAGCTGGTATCGACCA
Source organism: Vibrio sp. DW001 (assembly GCF_029016285.1). Classification (NCBI taxonomy): domain Bacteria; kingdom Pseudomonadati; phylum Pseudomonadota; class Gammaproteobacteria; order Vibrionales; family Vibrionaceae; genus Vibrio; species Vibrio sp. DW001. Next base: position 1,442,960 of record NZ_CP091976.1, read on the forward strand.
GCTTTTTTGTGTAATTAAGAAAACTATTAGGTGTCCCGTGCTTACAACTGCAAACATCACCATGCAATTTGGCGATAAGCCACTATTTGAAAATATCTCCGTTAAATTCGGTAACGGCAATCGCTATGGTTTAATCGGTGCCAATGGTAGTGGTAAATCGACATTCATGAAGATCCTAAGCGGCGAGCTAGAGCAATCAGGTGGCACCGTTTCTTGTGATCCTAATGAACGCATGGCGAAATTAGGCCAGGATCAGTTTGCTTACGAAGATTACACTGTTATTGATACAGTGATAATGGGACACAAAGAACTTTGGAAGATCAAAGAAGAGCGCGATCGAATCTATTCGTTACCTGAAATGACGGACGAAGATGGCATGCGTGTAGGCGATCTCGAAACTGAATTTGCCGAGATGGACGGTTATTCTTCTGATGCAAGAGCTGGGGAGTTGCTGCTTGGGTTAGGTATTCCAGAAGCGCAACATTATGGCTTGATGAGCGAGGTTGCTCCTGGTCTTAAAGTTCGTGTACTTTTGGCGCAGGTGCTGTTCGCTGAACCTGAAATCATGCTTCTTGACGAACCAACCAACAACTTGGACATGCATACGATTGCTTGGCTAGAAGATATCCTGTTGGCTCGTAACTGCACCATGATTATTATTTCCCATGACCGTCACTTCTTAAACTCTGTATGTACTCACATGGCGGACCTTGATTACGGTGAGCTACGTATGTTCCACGGTAACTACGATGAATATATGTTTGCAGCAGAACAGGCGCGCGATCGTTTGCATGCAGACAACGCGAAGAAAAAAGCGCAAATTGCTGAACTACAAACGTTTGTTAGCCGTTTCTCTGCGAATGCTTCTAAAGCGAAGCAAGCCACCTCTCGCCAAAAGCAGTTGGACAAAATTCAGCTTGATGCTGTTAAACCATCGAGCCGCCAATCGCCGTTTATCCGTTTTGAACAAGAGAAAGAGTTGTTCCGTAATGCGTTAGAAGTTGAAGGTTTAAAACAAGGTTATGGTGAAAATATCTTGTTTAACGGTGTCGACTTGATGGTTGAAGTGGGTGAGCGAATTGCGATTATCGGTGAAAATGGTATCGGTAAATCAACGCTACTAAATACCCTTGCTAGAGCCATGGAACCAATGGCTGGTATGATCAAATGGTCTGAAAATAACAACATTGGTTATTATGCTCAGGACCATGCTCATGACTTTGCTGAGGACCTCAATCTGCTTGATTGGATGGGACAGTGGAAGAATGAAGGCGATGACGAGCAAGTTGTTCGTGGTATTTTAGGTCGTATGCTGTTTTCACAAAACGATATTAAAAAGTCAGTTAAAGTTATCTCCGGTGGTGAACAAGGCCGTATGCTATTTGGTAAGTTAATCATGCAGAAAGCGAATATATTGCTGATGGATGAACCAACGAACCATATGGATATGGAATCTATAGAAGCACTTAACCTTGCGTTAGAGAACTACAAGGGCACATTGTTCTTCGTTTCCCATGACCGTCAGTTTGTATCGTCAATCGCTACACGCATTATCGAAATAACGAAAGATGGCGTTAGCGACTTCCACGGTAGCTACGAAGAATACTTAAGTAAACTTGGTGTCAAAGGCTAGCCACAAACCAAATGAACCAAGTAAAAAAGAGCCCAGTAGGGCTCTTTTTTGATCTTATCATGTTGAGATTAGGCGTGTAACCTAATTAGCCTTATGGGTAAACCACTTTATGAGTTGTTTGAATGTTCCATTACAGTTCTTTCATTCTGTTCTGGGTACTGCTCGATAATATGGTTAATTAACGCTTTAGCCTGTGGTGATAATGTCTTTCTTCTTGGATAGAGCAACCAACCGTGGCCCTGTTCTGTTGGGTAATCGATTAATAATTTAACCAATTTACCCTTTTTTATTTCTTTTTTAACTGAACGATCAGCAATAATGCCTATGCCTTGGTGATCGAGACAAGATTGTTTGACCAAATCCAAATCATTTAATATTAAGCGCCCAGAAGTAAAAATAAGTTCGTCACCAACACGGATTCGTTTTTCAATTTTACCGTTGAAATTTCGAAATAGGATAAATTCATGACCTTCTAAGTCTTTTGGTGAGTGAGGTGTCCCGTGTTGATTTAGATATTCTGGTGAGGCATAGAGACTGAGGTTTACTGAAATAACTTTTCGCGCAATTAGATCCATATCTTCTAGTCGGTGACCAATTCGAAAGCCAATATCAACATTATTTTCAATAAGTTCAAATGCCGTTGAACTGCAAATGATTTCAACGGTTATTTTAGGGTGTATACGCATAAACTCGGTAATGATATTCGCTAAATCTTTGATATCAGGTAATGCCAAAATTTGTACGCGTATATGACCAGATAATTCAAAATTATTGCTGGTCATCTCCTGTATTTTAGACTCAAATTGCTCGAGAAATGTTTTACTCGTCTGATAAAAATGACGACCATTATCACTCACTACAATGGTTTTATGCTGGCGATGGAAGAGATCTATCCCGAGATCTTGCTCCAGTGCCTTTAACCGACGACTCAAATTAGATTTTGGTAAATCAAGTAACTCTGATGCCCTGACTAAGCTACCAGTTTCGACAATATGGTGGAACATCTTAATATCTTCTGTCTTCATGCTCTGATCTCGCAATAAAACGCAATGATTTATGTCGTTTTCAAGGTTCTGAATTATAGAACCTTAAGTGCTGTTTTGTCATGTATTATGAAACATAAAGCTTCCGTATAGTTGCGTTATATTTTTAAGATGGTAAAGATAATGCACTATTATTCCGCTCTCAAATTCCGATCTATAGCAATAGCTATCACCACTTTTTTGTCAGTAGTGCCCGTAACACAAGCTCAAGTCTTGGAACTACCGAACAAGACGACGGAAAGTATACGACCGATAAAACTGATCAATGTTGGTCGCCAGCCTTCTGAAGTACATAAAAATTTCCCTGCTAAAGTTGCCGCTAACCAGCAGGTAAATCTTGCTTTTCGAATCAATGGGTTGTTGACACACTTAGACCTACTTGCAGGACAACAAGTAACCCGAGGGGATGTATTGGCCCAGTTGGATAACAGAGATGCTAAAAATGCGTTACTGGATGCCGAAGCGAACCACCAGTTAGCCAATGTTGACTTTACGCGTAAGAAGGAACTTCTTGTTCGAAAACTGATATCAAAGTCAGAATTTGATATTGCAAAAGCGCAGCTACAATCGGCGTTGGCTACGCTCCGTTCGGCAGAAGACCAGCTTAGCTATACCTCGTTAATTGCACCGTTTTCAGGTGTAATTGCAAAGGTAGATCTTGAGAATCACCAAATGTTACAAGCCTCGCAGGTCGTATTGACTCTTCAAAGTAGTGAGAAATTTGACCTCACGTTTAATGTTCCTGAATCCTATATTTTTAACATGAGCAGCTCCAACCTCAGAGCAAATCAAGGACAATACAGGGTGAAATTTAACGGGGTAAGCGACTCGTTACTGGCCACATTTAAAGAAATGAATACGGTTGTAAATAGTGGAAGCCAAACCTATAAAATGACGTTGTCGTTCACTTCACCTAAAGGGCTGTCTATTTTACCGGGCATGAGTGCGGAGGTTGTGGTTTCTACAGATGATAAAACCACCGGTCAACCAATCACAATACTTCCCCTTACTGCGATTGTGCATGATGAACAAACGCAACAAGATTTTGTTTGGGTCTATCAATCTCAAACTAAAACACTGAGAAAATCGACGGTTGTACTTGGAAAGATTCGTACAGAAGGTACCGAAATTCTTGCTGGATTATCCCAAGGGGATCAAGTCGTCGCTGTTGGTGCTAACGCCATTACTTCAAAAACCCAAGTGGTTCCTTTACGTTGGGAACGAGGCGTTTAACTATGAATACAGCCGTATTTAGTATTAAAAATAGAGTCATCACATGGATGGTAGTGATATTGATGACCTTAGGTGGGATTATCTCATTCTTAGGTTTAGGCCAACTGGAACAGCCGGAATTTACTATCAAACAGGCGCTGGTTATTACCGCCTATCCAGGCGCATCACCTGAGCAAGTTGAAGAGGAAGTCAGTCTACCTCTAGAAGAGGCGATTCAACAAATGCAGCAACTAAAATTGGTTAAATCCATTAATAGTGCTGGTTTGTCCCAAATTGAAGTTGAAGTGGAAAGTGAATATGGCAAAGACCGACTACCCCAAGTATGGAACGAGCTGCGTAATAAAGTAAGTGACACTATCGGTCAATTGCCTCCTGGTGTGGAACAACCGATCATTGTTGATGATTTTTCTGATGTATTCGGTTATTTAATGAATCTTTCTGGAGAAGGATTTAGTTATCTAGAATTAGAAAAATTCTCAGATGTGATTCGAAGAGAAATAGTTCTGATTGATGGAGTTAAAAAAGTCTCCGTCATGGGCAAACCTCAACAGCAGGTCGTGGTTGAAATAAGCCAAACCAAACTGGCGGCATTAGGGGTAGACCCGAATTACATCTATGCACAACTGCAAACTCAAAATGTCGTGTCTAATGCCGGTAAGATGCTGATTGGTCAAACCAGAGTTCGAATCACACCAACAGGTGAATTCAATCACGTGAGCGAGATGGAAAACTTGATCATTAGTGGACCAAATAGTAAAGAATTGATCTACCTAGGTGACATCGCGACGATATACAAAACAATATCAGAGGAACCAACGGATATTTACCATGACAAAGGTCAACGAGCTCTTTCTATTGGTGTTTCCTTTAATTCAGGGGTGAACGTTGTTGATGTATCTAATGTAATCTCACAAGAAATGGGCAATCTGATGGCAAATCGACCATTGGGTATGGAAGTGAATACAGTCTATAACCAAGGTGCTATTGTAGAAAAAACAGTCAGTGGCTTTTTGGTCAATCTTGCTGAGTCTATTGCCATTGTTATCATTGTGTTGCTTATCTTTATGGGTGTAAAAGCCGGTATTTTAATGGGGGCGGTGTTGTTGATTACCATATCAGGTACCTTCATTGTTATGAATGTGCTTGGTATTCAGTTACAAAACATTTCGCTCGGTGCTTTGATTATTGCTTTGGGTATGCTGGTCGATAATGCCATTGTGGTAACAGAAGGTATTATTATTGGAATCAAGCGTGGACACGGACGGCTTCACGCCGCTAAATCTATTGTGGAGCAAACACAATGGCCATTACTAGGCGCAACAGTCATTGCGATCTTAGCCTTTGCTCCTATTGGACTATCACCAGATAATACTGGTGAGTTTTGCGGTTCATTGTTCAAGGTATTGTTGATCTCATTATCCATTAGCTGGTTTACTGCGATGACGATTACGCCGTTTTTCTGTCATTTATTGTTCAAAGATGGCACGACAGAAAGCAAGCAGGAGGATACCTATAAGGGGGCCATGTTCACCGCTTATCGAAGCATACTTAGTTTAGCGATGAGATTTAGAAAAAGTACAATGTTATTGGTTATGAGCCTGTTAGTTGCGTCTGTTATGGGAATGGGGCTCGTAAAACAAGTGTTCTTTCCACCCTCTAATACACCTATATTCATGGTTGATGTGTGGTTAGAGGAGGGCAGTGATATACGTTTTACCGAAGCGTTCATCCGCCGTATCGAAAAGGATATTGTTGCTCTGGATGCAAAAGAGAATGTTGGATTAGAGAATATAACCACAGTGATTGGGCAGGGTGCTCAACGATTTATTTTGCCTTATCAGCCAGAGAAAGGGTACAGCTCGTATGGTCAAATGATCATTGAGATGAGCAGTATAGAGAAAATGAATACCTACCTTCCCAAGATAAGTAGTCACTTGCGGAATGTCTATCCAGAAGCTGAATATAAAGTGAAATTGATTGAGAACGGACCTTCACCAGCCGCAAAAATTGAGGCACGATTTTACGGTGAAGACCCAATCATATTACGCCAACTAGCGTCGCAAACCATGGACATATTTCATGAAGAACCAAGCGCTGAGAACATCCGTCATAACTGGCGCAATCAAACTTTAATTTTACGTCCGGAGTTTAATCTCGCTCAAGCAAGAGAAACAGGCATAAGCAAACAAAGCCTAGATTCGGCATTACTTATGAATTTTAATGGGCTAGGAATCGGCACATACCGTGAACAATCGGACCTTATGCCGATTGTTGCGAGGGCTCCCGAGGATGAACGTTTAGATGCGGGAAGCATCGCTCAATTACAAGTCTGGAGTTCTGAAAACAATACGTTCGTACCGGTAGCACAAATCATTTCCTCGTTTGAAAGTGAATGGGAAAATCCAATCATCATGCGTCGTGATCGAAAACGTGTTATTTCTATTTTAGCGGACCCTATTCTAAGCAGTGACGAGACAGCAGATTCGGTTTTATCAAAAGTAAGAGCCAAAGTAGAAGCAATTGAACGACCAGATGGCTATCAGTTGGAATGGGGAGGCGAATATGAAACGTCCCTCGATGCTCAAAAGAGCTTAGGCAGTTCCTTACCTCTGGGTTTTCTGGCGATGTTCTTAATCACCGTTGCTTTATTTAATTCAGTAAGACAAGCGTTAGTTATTTGGTTAAATGTGCCATTAGCATTAATCGGTATCACGCTAGGCTTGTTAACTTTAAACGCGCCTTTTAGTTTCATGGCAATTTTGGGTATGTTGAGCTTAAGTGGCATGATAGTGAAAAATGGGATCGTATTGGTTGATCAAATCAATCTAGAAATGATTGAAGGGACATCGCCTTTTCAAGCGGTTTATGACTCTTCAGTAAGCCGAGTTAGGCCCGTATGTATGGCCGCATTGACAACTATGTTAGGGATGGTTCCACTGCTTTCAGATCCCTTTTTCATGTCGATGGCGGTAACTATCGTCTTCGGGTTAGGTTTTGCGACGGTATTAACCTTGATAGTACTACCTGTGGCTTATACCTTAATATTCAGAATTCCGATTGAAAAATCGCAATAGGTTTTGTTTACTGACCATCAATTCTGGGTCAAATTAAGGATCAAAAAAGAGCCCAGTAGGGCTCTTTTTTGATCCTATTGTGTCGGTATGGCTAGGGTAGACTTGACACCCGATCCATTTGAGACTTTGCTTCTAATGAAGGTAGTATTAAGTTATAAGAACGACAAAAAATCAGAACCATTTCTTTTAGTGCTACTGTTTAGTTTGTGAATCATAAAAACGCCGCGTTTTTAACGGACGAATAAGAGTTGATATCGATGATAATAAAAACAGCAAAAATAATGACATTAATATTCGCAGCCTTGTTCATTGGTGGTTGTGCTAGCTATAGCATCTCAGAACAAGATATGACTGAATATCTGCAAGATAGTGTGGTTCTTGAACAATCAGTGGGCATTGAGAATGTCATGTATGCACAAGTTGCCGTTGACGACCTGAAAGTAAAAATTGGTCGTTCAGATGCAGAGCGCGTCTCCATTTTTGCAAATACTCGTGCACAAGTGCAGATGTTCAGTATGCAGAATACAGAACTGGATCTTGATATCGAGTTTAGTGCGATTCCTGAATATGATCAGGAAAGCGGAGAGATATTTTTAAAATCGCTTCGTTTAGAGCAGTTTGATGACCATAGTCAGCAACTGACTCCTGAAATAACAAAGCTTCTAAAACCAGCGGTTTCAATGATTGGTCACGCGTTGTCTCAACTCCCTGTCTACAAGCTGGATGGGGACCAAGTTCAGCAAGCACTGCTTAAATCGGCGAAACCTAATTTGGTCATTAAGAATAACAAGCTAGTGATCGAGTTGTTTGATTAAAGGGGGGGGATTCGTTAATAGACCTTATTAATCATTCATAACAAGATTAACGGAATTTTCCGTAGATAAATGATGAAACAGTGGGAAGGTATTGGTGAATAAAATTAATCCAAAGAAATTACTTAATAGTAAATGGACAGCCGTTAATCCTATCAAAAAGGAAAAGCACTTTTTAGTCACGGAGGTAGAGATAGAAGGCAATGAAGTGGTGCGTTGTTTAATAGAAGCCATCATCTCTAAACGTTCACAGGCGATAAACTGGAACGATTTGAAAAACAAGGAGAATTGGCTTCCTGGTTGGAAATAGGTAAAGAGATCTAACGTGAACAACTGTCCTTATTACATCGAGATTTACCCGTTAACCAAAACGATATGCGATATCTGTTTTGGGCAAAATAAAGGTAACACCAATCGGCCATTGGCTTGATTATACGCCAGCGAAGTGGAGCATAGAGCCAGCCTCTCCCTACTAACTGCCACGCACGATGCGTGGCATCCAAACCGAGTAATAATTGTCCTTTATCGTCTAGAGCGTGCAAGATAGTATTCGCTTGTTGGGCATCAATTTGCGGATAATTGAAAAAAGTATCACCGTAAATATCGACGGTCTGAATAAGCTTTGTAATATCTTGTTTTGTAAGCGCCTTCATTTCTTTTGCGCAGAGTGGGCAAGTTCCGTCATAAAATAGGGTCAATTGCGTCATAGCTGTCTCGTTATTGTTTATTACAGTTACGTTGATACGATCCTTTCTTTACGTTGGATCACTTGGTCCTTCCATTCCACCAACGAACAAGTAAGATCATTTCATTTTCTATCTACAGAAAAGAGAGAAAACTGAGACGTGGACTATTTTTTCTTACCAATCCACATTCGAAATAATAGACGGTCTTTTAAAACAAATTGATGAAATAGAGCGGCCAATACATGCAGGCCAATAATAATGGTTAACAGAGTGGTTAATCTTCCGTGAATCTTTCTTATCGGTAGCTCAGAGAGTGACAAGGGCATCGTTTCTCCGAACGCAAGTATCTGTTGCATATCAATTTGAATTGCTATTCCTAGCCCGCTTAGAGCGACGCTAAAGACAAGAATATAGATGGTTCTATGAACCCATGTCGCTATTCTATCTAAATGCAGATTTTCATTACTATTGCTAACTATTAAAGGTGATGCGAGTTTCAAGATGAGACGGGCAATAAAGGCGCAACCAATAATAATGCCTGCGGCGATGTGAACAACTAATCTATCAGCCTTTAAAGACGCCTGTATGACAAGATTGGCAAACCATTTCAAAGGCTGCGTTCTCAGCTTGTAGTGAATAGCTTGCTGTCATTACTAAGGCACAAATAAGAAGGTGTCTTTTTCTAATGGCAGGCTTTGTGTTTATGTTCCTATCATTACCTTTTGTGTGTGAATTTTCGTCCGTCTCGAATGTTAAGAATCATTAGACTAGCGTTTATGAATCCAGCAATGAGTTCAAGGGCTTGGACAACGTAAAATGCAGTATCGAAACTACCTTCCATCGCCCACTGATTGAGCATAATCGCTGAAGGCAAAAGGATTAAAAGTCCATTTATGGCAATAAAAGGCATACGCTTTTTTTTGCTTTCAATGAGGCGTCCTTTTCGTTCCTTAGAGATTAAAAAACCTGTTGCGCCTGTTAATGCAATAGCAGGAATAAGAATAAAAAGACCCGGTAATACGATAAAGGATTTTACCTGTGCTACCGACTCTAAAGAGCCGAATAACTCAACGGTTATGGTTGATGTAAAGAAAGTCACGACGCAAAGCGTCGCAATGATGGCAGATATTCTATGAATTAAGAGTTTCATTAATGTCTCCATGAGGGTATATTTAGCAACATGTTGTCAATTGTAGTGGTTTGACAATATGTTGTCAAATTAACGATGGAAAAAACATGACTATAAAAAAAGAAGGGGAAACCTTTACCCAAATTGTTTTGGAAATTTTTAGGGTAAGTGGAATGCTGAATGCCGAGGGTGATGAAATTTCAGAGGAATATGGACTGAGTAGTGCGAGATGGAAAGTTATGGGCGCTATCGTCACCTCTGAGGGATTACTGACTGTCCCTCAAATCGGGCGTTCTATGGGACAGAGTCGACAGGCGACACAACGTGTCGTTGATATAATGGCAAACGGTGGATTATTAAAATGGGTCGTTAACCCAAGCCACAAAAGGGCAAAATATGTAGATCTAACAGAAGAAGGAATGCGTATATATCGCCTGTTGGATACAAAGCAAAGACTGTGGGCAATGAAAGGGGAAAATATACTTACGGAGGATGAACTGAAGCAAACACTATCGGCACTTCAGAAAATGGCACGTTATTTTGAAAATTAATTTTAATTGGTGTGAAGCTTGATCTTGCTTGAGTTAAGAATAGCGCTGGATATATCGATGTAGTAATCTTTCGGTTTACTCAGATAAAGTACCTTCATGTCTAGAAGCCAACGACTCTTTGACTTACTCCAATTGCTGCGCTGTCATAAATACCCTGTCTCGGCTGAACATTTAGCTCATGAGCTAAATGTGAGTGTGCGTACTATCTACCGAGATATTGCCACACTACAAACGCAAAGCGCGGAGATTGAAGGCGAAGCAGGGCTTGGTTACGTATTAAAGCCGACGTTTATGTTACCGCCGCTGATGTTTTCATTGGAGGAGTTAGAAGCGCTCCTATTGGGCGCCGATTGGGTTGCCAAACAAGCACATGGCGAATTTAGTGGGGCAGTAAAAAATGCTATCGCAAAGATATCGGCGGTATTGCCTGTTGATCATAGTGCGAAGCGCAACGAAGATGTCATACGTGTGGCTTCTGTTATTGAAGTACCACATCTAACGAGAGAATTGTCTGACATTAAGCATGCTATCCAGCAACAATTTAAGACCAAAATTATCTATGTAGATGCGCAAGGCATCTCTAGCGCGCGGATAATCTGGCCTATTCTTATCGGTTTGTTTCAGCAGCATTATGTTTTGGTGGCTTGGTGTGAAACAAAAGAGGCATTTCGTAATTTCAGGCTTGATAGGATAGAAGAGTGGCAGACACTTGAACAAAAGTACCGACGTGCTCGTCGTGATTTATTGAAAGAGTGGCAGCAAAAGGAAGGCATTGGTGAGAAAAACGTGCGCTACTGACAAGAACTGTCATTCGCGTTCGTTATATTACTAATCAAATCACGCTGTATCGCTTTAGGAGATAATATGTTTAAGATCGATTCGTTTGTTCTCTATGTCAAAGACATTGAAACCAGTAAGAAATTCTATACGAAAACCTTTGAATGTGAAGGAGAGGTTTTATCACCAACGTTCGTTTCTTTTTCCTTAGGAGAGGGTGTCACCATTGAGTTAAAGCAACTTACGCAAGTGTTACCTTTAGCTAACATCATGGGTGGAGGGACAGAGTTATCCTTGGTGGTCGAAGATTCAAAAACATTGCACGAGCTTTACGACCAATGGAAAACCAAAGAGGTAAATTTCCTTCAAACGCCTACAAAGTTGGTTTTTGGTCTGACATTTGTTGCCATTGATCCTGATGGACATCGGATTCGGGTGTTTACACAAAACCTCTAATTGAACCCTAGTTTATCGTTAATAGCGATTCACCTGATAAGCTAAGGAATGACTAAACCTCGTGACTTACTTATCGACACACGTCTTGATAAAGCTGTTCGGCAAGCTGCGTTATAGTATCCCCTTGAGGATGAGTATGAGCGAATGTTCTTAAACCATATATCCCCATCATCAGATAATGAGCGCGAGCATCGGCCTCGCGGTCGTTGCTCATCTCTTTCAGATCAATAGCCCTTTGCAAAACCTGAGTAATCGCTTGCTGCCAGTTAGCCAGATGAAGAGTGATAATGCTATGTACTTCATCGTCTTTTTCAGTGACTTCGTTCAATGCTTTAGTCAATAAACATGCCCGGGAGGCATCGCAGCTTTGGCACTCTACAACGATATGATCTAGATAGGACTTAAGCTCAATAAGCACCGAACGTTGACCTGAAAAAAAACCAGTGAATTCTGTAATTCTATCCTGATGATACTGGTCTATTGCCGCTAAGAAGAGACCCCTTTTATTCTCGAACGCACAATAGATAGAACCAGGGTGTAAACCGGTGGCCCTTTTTAGATCTTGCATACTGGTCTTGCTGTAACCTTTATCCATAAAGGAGGTCATGGCAGATCGTAGTACTTTCTCTCTATCAAACTCTGCAATTCGCATTATTAACTCGTCACTCTCGTTAGGACTTTTATCTGAATAATCTATGTTAGTGAAACTATTGTAACCAATATTGAACGCTTATTCAAAAAAGATCTTGAACGCTCATTCACAAAAGAGTATCTTGAATGAACATTCAAGATACAGAGGTCGCTATGACTGATAACCTATTTCAAACTTATGCTCTCAATAAAACTTTATCTTTAAAAAATCGTATTATCATGGCACCACTGACTCGTTGCATGGCGGATGATGACCTAATACCAACTCAAGATATGGCCGATTATTATGGTCGTCGAGGCGAAGCAGGGTTAATCATTTCAGAGGCAGTCATCATACGACCTGATGGCCAAGGTTATCCTAATACGCCCGGTTTATTTACTCCGGCTCAAATCGACGGCTGGAGAACGGTGACAAATGCAGTACATCAAAATGGCGGCAAAATTTTTGCCCAACTTTGGCACACGGGCCGCGTGGCACATCCTCATTTTTATCAATCAACAGGCAGTCAGGACGTGATGGCACCCTCAGCCGTCGGGGTTGAAGGTAGTGTCCCTAGAATGCGTGAATTAACGTATCAAATACCTAAGGCTATAACCGCTGACGACATTACTCAGTTAGTAAGCGATTTTTCCCAAGCAGCAGCTAACGCGATTGATGCCGGTTTTGATGGCGTTGAAATTCACGGTGCTAACGGCTACTTAATTGATCAGTTCTTACATCATGACAGTAACCGCCGTATTGATGAATATGGACAGACACCTGAAAATATGTCGCGTTTTGCACTTGAAGTAGTGGACGCTATTGTTGCTCGTGTTGGCAATGAAAGAACGGCACTACGAGTATCACCCGGTGCCTATTTCAATATGGCTGGCGACAGTCGTGATCGTGATGTCTTCGACTATCTTGTCCCTGAGCTTGAGAAACGTGATTTGGCTTTTTTACATATCGGCGTTTTTGATGATGCGATGGAGTTTGAATATCTAGGTGGTCGCGCTTCAAACTATGTTCGCAGCATCTATAACAAGACGTTAGTAGGCGTAGGCAGTTTCACAGCAGAAACAGGCAGTGACGCTATCGCGAAGGATAGATTTGACCTGCTTGCGATTGGGCGACCATTTATTGCTAACCCTGATTATGTTGAGCGCGTTCGTACTGGGAAAGACCTTGTTGAGTACTCAGATGAGATGCTGACTAGCTTGATATGATGCCAGTGCTTCGATGCCACTGATAACGATAAAAATAATAGGGTTAGCTTTGTGCTAACCCTTTTTTTATCGCTTAAATATATGTATAGACCCTTAAGCTCGTTGCTGTTTAACGTAGGTCTATCAGGAGAGTATTACTGGTAATTAACCGTATACTTCTCTTGCACAAAGTCATTCGCAAAGGTGATCGCTTGCGCTTGCTCTAACTGTATATCCTTAAATGTTTTACCGAACAGTGAAATACCTTCGCCTAACAACACGGGTATACGGGTAATAGTCATTTCGTTGATTAATTGAAGATTAATGAAGGCTTGGATGGTTGCACCGCCATCAATGTAAGCATGATGATGGTCTTCTTTTTCAAGTCGCGATATTAAGGCGGTAAGATCACCGAAATACATCTCTACTTTGTCCCTCATATTAACGGGTGGGTTTTTCAACGTGTTACTCAGTACAATAATACGCGTATCGCCGTAGAACCAATCTTCTGGTGTTAGGTTCATGCTTGAAATCATCTCCATGCATTTTCGACCCATGATCATGCAATCAATAGATGCCATGTATTCAGTCATACCCATGTCCGCATGTTCACCCAAATCTGCATCAAGATTACCAGTGGTATGTAACCAATCTACATTGCCATCTTTTTTGGCAATAAAGCCATCAACACTTGTTGCGATATATACAGAACATTTCATTTCAACACCTCATTCTTGTTTTATTTCACACACACTATCCAAACCTTGGCTTTACGTTCAGAATGATTTACAATTTATTCTACAGCGTAGAAATTATCATTAGTTTAGCGAGTGGATAGAATGACTGTCAAGGATAAAAAAAGAGGTCGCCCAAAAGGTACGAGTAACAAATTGAGTGCACGATCTATTTTGGATATGGCAAAACGTTTAATGCAAGACGAAGGCAAAATTCCGAGTATTCGTAAATTGGCATCAAGTTTAGGTGTTGATGCCATGGCCATTTATTATTATTTCAGCAATAAAAATACCTTACTAGAAGCCGTTACGGTTTCTCTGATAGAAGATATCTATGAGCCAAAAGTGAATGACAATTGGAAGCAGGAGCTAACAGAGCTTTCCACGAGCTATCTCACATTACTTGATAATTATCCAGGATTACTGGAAACATTACTTTCTATGGATGCGTCAGGCCCTGCCCAGGTGTTTATTGACCGATTTAATGACGTGATTAAACCGTTGAACCTTGATGATGAATCGAGAACAAACGCGCTCAATTTGTTGGTGGATTATCTCCATGGGTATGCCTTAGCGTTAAACAACAAAAACGCTAAGGTCGACTTGAATGTCGATATGCTGATAGGGCCGCTTAATTTCTACTGTATTGCTCTAGAGAATATTCAATAAAGCAGAATCAATTATGGTACGCTTGCGTGTCATAATTAGGTGTTGTACATTTAACCACATCAAATAGATATAGAGCGGAGCCTTCAGTAAATGAACAAAATGAACAAAATGAACAAAACGGACAAAAAGGCCGTAGGCCGTCCTATCGATGATGAGAAGACACAAAAAGTGTTCGAAGCCATAGACAACATATTGGCAAACGATGGCATATCAAAACTCTCCATAGAACGAATTGCTAAAACCGCAGAGATATCGAAAGCAACGTTATATCGCCGCTTTCGTAATCTTAAAGGGGTATTAAATACTTACGTCGAGACCTTTACCAGTGATGCTCTTGCCCCACTTTTACAAGATATAAAAGAGAACGTAAAAGACCCTGTAGATCTAGAACGGCTATTGATAAAGCTAGGCACAAATCTGATGCAACTCATTACTCAGCCTAGAGTGATTGCTTTTGATAACGCGATGCTTTCTGCCGGTGTGGAGTATTCAGAATTTAAGCAAGATTTGTTTAAGAAAGGCCCACAAAATGCAGTCCGTCAAATTGGTAATGTACTTGAACAGGCGGGAATAGTGTCGGGTTTCTTCGATAGCTATCGCTTAGGCGATATTTTATTCCATATTTGGCGCAGTGGGGTTTATGACAACGCGAGGGTTTCCGGACAAATTGCAATGAATAGCAAGCAACTCGATCAACATATAACATTAGGCACTCAGTTTTTCTTAACCAAGTTAATTTAGGGGGATTCGAATGAATAAACCAAATACTCGTATCTTGGTCGCTGGTGCGACGGGTTACTTAGGAAGTCACATTGTTAATGAATTACTTAAACAAGAGGCAGACTTTAAAGCTCTGGCGAGGCGTCGTTCTAAACTGGTCAAGATGGGGCTCATTGATAAGCAAATTGAGATCGCCCAAGTAACGGAGATGAGTACTTTAAAGGGGTGTTGCAACGATATTGATGTTGTGATTTCGTGCGTTGGCATTACTCGTCAAAAGGATGGGTTGAGTTTTATGGACGTTGACTTTCAAGCCAATCTTAACCTATTAGAAGAAGCGGAAAAATCAGGTGTCAAAAAATTCATCTATGTCTCTGCTTTTAATGCTCCAAAATATCGGCGTGTTCGGCTTCTTAACGCGAAAGAGCGTTTTTCTGACAGGCTACTTGCCTCCATTAAGTTAACCCCTTGTGTGGTAAGACCCAATGGCTATTACTCTGATCTAGAAGAATTTTATTCTATGGCAAAATCCGGTCGAGCTTATGTTTTTGGTCAAGGTGATGTGAAACTAAATCCCATTCATGGTGAAGACTTAGCGCAATTCTGCATAGATGTAGTCGAAAGAGATGAACGTGAGTATGACATTGGAGGACCTGATGTTCTATCCGTGAATGAGATAGCAGAGCTCGCGTTTTGGGCTCAGAATAAGATGCCCAAAATTACTTTTTTGCCTGATTGGATAAGAACAATATCTTTGTTTTTTGCCGCAAAGCTTCCTGAGAAATTAACGGGTTCCGCGGAGTTTTTCCTGACTGTGATGGAAAAGGACATGATTGCACCTATCTATGGACACCGAAAATTATGTGATCACTTTCAAGACATTTTTCACAAAGAAACACCATTATTAGATGAGTCGAAACACGAGCGGAAAAATAAGTTTCATTGATGCATGTTCACCATATAGATGGTTCTTTATATAAGTAATGCCGATCGGTTAGTACTCTAATCCCTCACCTTTCCCGTGAAAACGAAAATCTGGGTGGATTTAGATCTCCACTTTCGTGGAGATGACGTAGATTTAATGGAGATGGTGGAGATGGTGGAGATGGTGGAGATGGTGGAGATGGTGGAGATGGTGGAGATTTCGTGGATAGGACTCAGATTTCGTGGAGATTAGATGCTGTATATACAAAGGAAAGAACGTTGGTATGAAACAAATTTTGATTAGCAGAATACATACCAACGGAGGGATATTTCGTATATCTGCCAGTATCGATAAGAGTCAATCTATCACCTATCAATCGGTCGACTTTATGAGCACAGATGGTTGGTGTGAACTCGATATTGAATCTGTTGAGGGTAAGCGAGTTTTGTTGGGGATAGAAACGAAAATTATAGAGCATATAGAGTCATAAATAGTTCTGAGAACGTCGTTTTCTGCACACTTAAATGCTTTGTGTTTTAAGCCACATTTTTTTGAGCAAAATACTTCTATAATGATAGGTAATCCGACTGAAGAGAGAATGCCGATGCTAAATGAAAACCATGCCTTTATCTTAGATTTTCCTGATCTTAAATTAGACATTGTTCAGCTTAACCACGACGATCCAATATTCAAAGCCGATCTTCAGCAATATCATGAACTGGACTACAGTATCCGCCAGCTAGAGATAGTAGGGAGTCCAATTGATGATGACAATATGCATGAGCTAAAGCTTCAACGTATGGCGCTAAAAGACAGCTTATATAAGCAGCTAACCAAACATCATGAGCAGGTAAAAGAGTAAACCAACGGAGTCCGTAAAGTAGACATGGCGTTTGAGTTTTGCTTGAGCGTTAAATTAACGGGAGAGTTTGATTTATTACTTAAGTGAAGACGAACGATAGAGATCTTTTTGATAGATGATAAGATCAAAAAAGAGCCAAGAAAAAAGACTGTTACGGTCTACTTTCTTGGCTCTTTTTTTGACAGCTCTTTTACAAGAGAGATGTTACATCAGAATCGCTAAAACAGTGGATACAGATACAACAGCAAGGCCTACAAGTCTAAATAGAATCGGTGCTTCGTTCATTTCTGTCAGCTCAGTCGACTTCCAAGTTTTTAGGGCAGCTCTCAAATCGTTATTTACAGTCATAATATTCCCCTTACATTGCATTGCCAATCTCGATTAAATACATTGTATATACAATGCATTTTCAATGCAACCCTTTTGTGTCACTTTTGTTTCACTTTTATTAATTTAGGTGTTTAAACTGCAGTTCAACCAACCTTTGATACAGCGAACAGCTTCCCATGAGTGCATTGTGATCTCCCATTTCCACCAGTCTGCCATTTTCTAATACGGCAATCTGATCCGCGTGCTGAATAGTTGATAGTCGGTGAGCAATGATCAGGGTTGTTCTATTTCTCATTAACTCTTCTAGTGCTTGTTGGACATGATGTTCACTCTCACTATCAAGGGCTGATGTGGCCTCATCGAGCAACAAAATAGTTGGATTTTTTAGTATTGCTCTTGCGATAGCAATACGTTGACGCTGTCCACCAGATAATCGAACGCCTTTCTCACCAAGAAAGCTGTGGTAGCCCTCGGGTAAGTTGACGATGAATTCGTGAGCATGTGCTTTTTTTGCCGCTTCAATCACTTCTTGGTCTGTTGCGTCAGGTTTTCCGTAACGAATATTGTGAAACACATCGCTGCTAAAGAGAGCGGGGTGTTGAGGAACTAACGCCATCTGTTCACGTAGATCTTTAGGATCGAGCTCTTTGATATCGATTCCACCAAGTGTGACCTTACCCGATTGCGGGTCGTAGAACCGTTGTAGTAGTTCAAACAGTGTGGTTTTTCCCGCTCCAGATGGGCCGACGAGTGCTAATACTTTCCCTTTTTTAGCCGCCAAGGACAATTGGTTAGTAGCAGACTGATCTGGCCGTGACGGGTAATGAAATGTCACCTCTTCAAAGGCTATTTCGGTGCTGAAGTCGGCCGCTTTCAATGTGTCTTTGACCGGTGGCAAGATATGGCTTTTCACCTGTAATATCTCAACCAAGCGTTCAGTTGCTCCTGCTGCTCGCTGCAGCTCACCGAGTACTTCAGAGATTGTCGCTAGTGATGAGGCAAGAATAATCGAGTAGAAGACGAATGCACCTAAATCACCACCAGACATTGTTCCGTGAATGACGTCACTACCTCCGACCCATAACATGCCTGTTATCGCGCCAAAGACAATAATAATTACACCAGCGACTAATATAGACCGATGTTGAACTCGCTGCTTACCAATGGCAAATGCTTTCTCCACTTCGTTGGCGAACGTTACGCGCTCCTCGTTTTCACGGGTATAGCTTTGTACTGTTTTTATATGCTCGATAGCTTCGCCTGCATAGCTGCCAACATTCGACATAGAATCTTGGCTCAGTCTAGATAACGCTCGTACGCGTCGACCATATACAAGGATAGGGATAAGTATCAGTGGGACAATCGCCATCACCACAAGAGTGAGCTTAATATTGGTTGCAAACAACATGACCAACGTGCCGACAAACATAAGCGCACTGCGCATTGCCATGGAAAATGATGAGCCGATAATGCTCTGGAGTAAAGTCGTGTCCGTTGTGATGCGTGACATGATATCGCCACTGCCATTGGTTTCAAAATAGCTTGGGTGCAGAGTAATAACGTGATTGAAAACGGCCAAGCGTATGTCGGCGCTGACTCGTTCGCCAAGCCAGGAGACAAGATAAAAACGGGAGTAGGTTCCTGCAGCAATAAAGACCGTAATGGTAAGCAAAAAGATAATGGCTTTCTTAAGCTCACTTAGCGAGTTCTGTGCAAAACCACCATCAATGAGAAACCGCACGCCTTGTCCTACCGATAGCATAATCCCTGCGGTAAATAGTAAGGCGATGAGAGCGAGAACGACGCGACCTTTATAAGGACGGATGAATCGAATGAGTTCGAATAAAACAGTGAGTTTTTTTGTTTCGCCGTTTGATGTGGATGTTGATATTTCGGCGTTTCTTGTGTCGTTGGCTTGCATCTATCGTTCTGCCGTAAGTCGTTTGGTAACTTGATGATAGCACTACAATTGCGTTGATATGTTGCTTTTTTGTAAATGGCGTTTTATGGCATTATTCTTGAGGTTGATTTATCAATCAAAAAACCACTAGGCTATCCTTTGCCCGTTGGCTTTTTGTACAAAAAATCGAAATGGACGATTAGTCTCTTTCTTTTGCATCGAAGTGATAATCTACGTTAACAACAGCACGATATTGGATCTCACCACGCGTAACGGCAAACTCTTCAACGGAAACTTGTGTATCGTCGATAGCGATATCGCGAACGCCATTGGATGCATAAGTTGGTAGTTTATTACGCAGCTGACTTTTGGTCATGCTTTGTAATGAATCTGTGATATCAAAACCAGCGTCTAGTGCTTCAGCTTTGGTTTGATAAAATGTGGAAATAACCGATGTTTCGCTGTGCGTCGTTTGAACAGAAGCGAACGCTGAAGAAGCAAGGAGTAAACCGGCAGTAAGAGTAATAATTTTTTTCATGTTATGTACCTTATTATTAGCGTGTTGTTTTTATTTGTACTTTGAATAGACAAATGTTCGAGTTTAATCTCTTTCTTTTGAGTCGAAGCTGTAGTCCACAGCAATAACTGCACGGTATTGAACGTCACCGCGAGCAACCGCAACTTCTTCTACTTTTACTTCGGTTCCTTCAAGTGCGACATTGCGAACATTACTTTCATTAATAGTAGGTAACTCATTACGAAGTTGAGTTTGTGTCATGGCTTGAAGAGAATCGGTGATGTCAAAACCTGCATCAAACGCTTCTGCTTTCGTCTGGAAATTTGCCGTTGAAACGGATGTTTCGTTGTACGTTGTGTGTACTGAAGCGAATGCAGAAGAAGCAACGAGTAGACCAGCAGTAATAGCAATTAATTTTTTCATGTTGTATTCCTTTTTGAATTAATAACGCAATTTGAAATAGTGGGTTCAATTGAACGATCAGGTTTGCCCCGTGTCGTCCTATGAGACTCATATTATACTATACAGTCGTGTAGTAAATGGGTGGCAGGCCCACGGATTGTGGGTAAATTGGCACTAATAAAAAGATAAAAACCTTACATACATTACGTGAAACAATTTATATTGTTAATATTCAATTATTTACTGTAAGTGCGATCTAGTTCAAAAAATGCAAAAAAGCCAGCTAATCCGAGAATAATGTGTATATATATTTTGAAAAAATATAAAAATAAATAATAAAAAGTTTGGATTGTGGATTCTGTATGATGACTTGAAGGGCGCGAGAGTATATTCTTCGAATAGAAGTTAATGGATAGGTGTTAAAATCGTTGATTTGAAATGGAGTTCATTTAAATGAAAATACAAGAAGAAGATTTAGGTTTTACATTTAAAAAAATAGCAGAAGAAGTACATATCTTTCATCGAGGTAAGAAAGCAACGGTGTTGCGTGGACGAAAAGCAGATGAGTTTTTGGATGACGCCGACAGTTTTTCTGACGGCGATGGGCAGCAATTAATGGCTCGTATTACGGGTAATTACAAAAGAGGTAATGAGAAGCTGGCTAAGCAAAAGCAAAACAAACGTCTAAACACTTTCTAACCATGCTTCTACTTCAGAGTAGCATCCACGGAAAATAATACGTTCAGATTTTTTACCAAGTTGATATTCATACATGGGGTCATAGTACTGCTTGAGCAAAGGAGCTAGCCAATCTACATGATGAGTGATATCACCTGAACTCTGCATTATTTTTACGGCATCCTGTTGCGCTTGAAGAAGATCACCGTAGCGTTCTAAACCTAATCTTTTTCGTATTTTAAACAGTCCTTGATTGAGATAATCAGAAAACGCCTTCCAACCTAACTCTTCGCCATAGTGTTTGATATAATCAAGTTGCATCTTAATTACATATTCATCAAGCAGGCGCTTAAGTCGAACATCGAAAGGGTCTTCAATCACCGCTAAATTAGATTCACTTATCGCGTCTCTTATAGAATTGGGCACCGAAGCACATCCTACCGTTTTGCCTTCATCTTCATAAACAAAACTCTTACAGCCTTGTTCCAGTTTTTTTACCAACTGAGTAGCAAGCTGATTCTCAAAATTTATTTGAGTACGTTGTTCGGTTACATAGCGGCCAAAAGACGAGCCACGATGATTTGCAGCCCCTTCTATATCGATACCATTTTTGAGAGATTTGATAAGGTCTGTCTTACCGCTACCAGTATTACCACCAAGAACGATCTTAGGCATAGTAGAGGCCTGTTCTACGGTATCGATCAAGAATCGACGTAGTGCTTTATATCCACCAGTAACAAATGGGTAGTCTATACCTGCTTCGTTAAGCCATTGCTGAGTGATTTGTGAGCGCATCCCGCCGCGAAAACAATATAGGTATCCATTAGGATTCGTTTCGCAAAAAGCCTTCCACATTGCGACTCGTTGGTCTTTGATTTCGCCGTTGATCAATTGATGTCCCAGCTTAATGGCTTTTTCTTGCCCCTGTTGCTTGTAACATGTACCGACGGATGAACGCTCTTCGTCTGTCATCAACGGCATGTTTATCGATAATGGAAACGCACCTTGACTGAATTCGACAGGCGCGCGGACATCCAATAATGGAATGTCCTTGCTAAAGAGCATTTCATAATCATTGCAATTTTGCCGTTGCATCAAACAACCTCGATAAGAGCATGGTTGTTGGCGTTATCTAATTGGTCTGTCGGTTTGATCAGTTTACCGATAGATAGAAGTTCAATACCATGTTTATCCGCGAGTGCTTTAACGGTCGCTTTGCCTTCTTCTGAAACGGCAAGAAGTAAGCCTCCAGAGGTTTGAGGGTCACACAAAATGGCTTTTTGTTGATCAGTGATCTCGCCAATTTTTTCTCCGTAACTATCGAAGTTTCTTTGCGTACCACCTGGCACACAACCTTGAGCGATATAATCGAATACACCCGGTAGAGTAGGGATGTTAGCAAAGGTAATCTCCGCTTGAAGCCCGCTGCCTTCACAGATCTCACTTAAGTGACCGAGTAAGCCAAATCCAGTGACATCTGTCATGGCTTTTATTGAGCTGATATTAGCAAATTCAGCACCAATTTTATTTAGCTTACACATCCAGTCTCGTGCAAGACCTTTGTGGTTTTCGGAAAGTTTTGATTGCTTCTCGGCTGTCGTCAGAATTCCAATTCCAAGCGGTTTGGTTAGGAAAAGCTCGCAGCCACTCTCTGCTTGATTATTGCGTTTAACTCTGTCGGTTTCTACAATGCCAGTGACTGCAAGACCAAATATAGGTTCAGGGGCATCGATGGAATGGCCACCAGCAAGAGAAATACCCGCTTCAGCACAGACAGCCCGTCCACCTTCAATGACTTTTTGGGCGATTTCTGGGGCGAGGATATTAATTGGCCAACCTAAAATGGCGATGGCCATAATGGGTTTTCCGCCCATTGCGTATATGTCGCTTATTGCGTTTGTGGCGGCGATACGACCGAAGTCATATGGGTCATCAACGATGGGCATAAAGAAGTCAGTCGTACTAACGACGGCGGTACCGTTACCCAAATCATAAACCGCCGCATCATCCTTACTTTCATTTCCGACCAGTAAGTTCGGATCGTTAAATGGTAATATCTGAGTTTTTAGAATAGTATCAAGTACTTGAGGTGATATTTTACAGCCACAACCTGCGCCGTGACTGTATTGAGTTAGACGAATAGGTTCCATGATAATTCCATTGTAAAAAGAGAGACAATTCTACTCCTGATGAAGGCACTAGTCACTACACAAAACGGAGGCGTTTCAATCGTTTTGAGATGTTATAGTTGAGTATTTCGTCGCTCATCGAGTTGTGGTCTCAATGACATGATTAAGTACTTCTAACTTTAAGTCGTCATTCATAACGAGTTTTTTTTCTAATGCAACCCCGATTATAAGACCGCCCGCATGACGGCGCATATTGACGACAGTTGATTTAGGGTAGGGTTTTGGAATATGTGTCATTTCAGGTTCGATGATCACGTCATTACCAATGCTTATATCGATTCTATCTTCTTTGATATAAAGCGCGCAACCGCTTACTGAGATATCAATGAAGCGTGCAGTGTACCTTCTATTGTTAACGCAAATATCAGCATGAATGTCGACTTTAAATCGTTTACTCGTTCTTATCGGTTTGCTTTCAATGCTATTTGGATATTGGATAAACAGCAACCATGACCCAATAGTCTTAATGCTCATTATGTGGCTCTTGAAGGCAATTACATGGCCAACGTCTGTATCTGCAAACCCTCGAATAATGATGTCGAGTTCTGTTGTTTTACGAGTAATAAGGTCTTCCATTACCTTAGAACTGAGCTCGAATATAAGATAATTATCTTCTTTAAGGCCGACAAATTTACATTGGAATGTATAATACTCTTCCGCCATAAACGCTATGTTTCCAGATAATCTCATGCCAAAGTCCAAATACCTTTTTAACTCTTCGGCTTTTACGAATGGATTACTCAAATTACAATTCCATTATAAGTTGTTGTGTCTGCTATTTTTCAGCCTTTAAAGGCCATCTGACCAACGCATTGACTGATCGTAACAATGGCGGGTGAAATCTTCTTTAAAATCTAAAAGGGTGTTTATTTGGGCAACGCTTTCCCAATCCGCTTTTTCATACGCTTTGACGAGAGAAAGTAATCGTCCTAGCGTCCCCGAGTTAAATAACAACGCTTCTTTTACGGTCGGTTCAACCGGAAGAATATCGACGATATCTTCAATAGGGGCGTCAAATAATGCGTCCAATAGAGATAATAAACCAACCAGGAATGCTTGATTATTACCCATGTCGTTCTCATTATTTTGAGACGTTAATTCACAGAAACGAGCCCTTTGTATCGAAAGTGTGTATAAAATATCGGACTTATCTTCTGCGATAGAAGAAATGGTCACGAGAGAGATAAACTTTCGTAGTTTTTCTTCATCCAAAAAAGCAAGTGCTTGATGAAATGAACGAATAGGTGTTAAAAGTTGGGATGAATTGACGTAACGTAATAGTTTAAATGAGAGGGTAACGTCTGAAGTAAAGATAGCTTCTAACTTTTTATAGTTGATCTCTTTGTTTGATATCTCTTTACACAACTCAATCACGGTTTCGAGGAACGGGTATATTTTTTTCTGTTTGATGATTTCTGGTCGACTAAAAAAATACCCTTGAAACAGATCAAAATTGCATGCTAATGCTTGTTGAAATTCTTCATGAGTTTCGACTTTTTCGGCTAGAAATTGTATCTTCGAACCTTTCAGTTTCTCTATAAAACGTGCGGCTTTTTTGAGTGGTATAACACGGATATCAAACTTGATAATGTCGATATGAGGTAAAAACCGGCGCCATTCAGGCGAAGGAATAAAGTCGTCTAACGCAATACAATATCCGTCGGACTTGAGTCGAACAATCGCCGTGTATAATTCATCCGTTGGCAGGCAGTCTTCCAATATTTCAACGACAATTTTTTCTTTTGGTAGCAGCAAAGGGGCCAGTGAAATGAGGCTGTTATACGGAAAATTAATAAAACCTATTTTGTCTCCTATGGCAGGACACTGAGTGCTGAAAAATTGATCGAGCATGACTCGACCAGTCGCTTGATCGGCGTCTATATGTGGAAACGCATTTTTTGATCCGTCTCTAAATAAGAGTTCATAGGCAAACGTATTTTTATTGCGATCTAAAATAGGCTGTCGTGCAACGAATGAGTAACTCATAAATAATGTATACTATCGGATGATACTGTGAAGAAGATATTAATCATAACAGTGTGTTACGAAATTAACTTCAGAAGTATCACCGTTATTTATTGAAGAAAAGAAAGTGATGGCCGTACTGTATCAATCGAGTGGATATTTAATATGCAAAATCCGCAAGTAAGATAAAGAGTGTGAAGTAAGGGGAGTGGTAGTGATGAAATTGTGGTGTGAAATCCAAACGACAACCATTTGAATTTCACTGCATCGATAATAAACTCTGAGAAATAGAGGTGACCTCAAGGACACATTGAATTAATGATTGATGTCTAGTTCATTGTGAATCAATACGACGCATTGAGAGGCAAACAGCATTCTTGGGCCAAGGCTTATCTTTATTGCCCCAAGTCGTTTCAAACTGTTGAAACTTTTCTTTGGCATAGGGATATGGTCGGTCAGCAAAAAGCAGGGGTTACCAATGAATTCTTGCTCCCGAATAGGCGTACCTTTTTTGTCCATCATGAATAATTGATAGTCTTCAGCGAGTTCTTGTACCAACTTTTCGAAACTAACAGTTCGCACGGTAATGCCCGGTTCCACTGGACGCTCTTCTTCTTTGACCATACCTTTCGATTTATCCAGTGCATTCGTCACTTTGTTTAAAAGTGCCTGTTCATGGAATCCGCCGAAATTACTAATCTCATTTGGGCTGAAGCAGATGGTGCGAGAATAGTCTTGAGTCTTTTCTAGTACGAGATAAACAACGACATCATCACGATGGGATTGCGCGACAAAGATGGTATTCATTAAAGTGTGAGCCAAAATTTCGCTGTGTGCTTCTTGTCCAACCGACGCCAAAAGTTGTTGGCTGTCAGTGGAGGCCGCTCTAGCTCGTAATACAAACGCGCGCATAGATGATTGTCCTACTGATTGAAATGGTTTGTTTATAGATGAGAATGCCTTTATTTATAAGGCCACCAAACATTATGGCCGTCATTATTGCAGTTTTAGCAAATTATGTAACGGGTAATGATTCAAAATGTTTTGATGAATTTGTCGCGGGCTCATTACATGAATGGGTAAATTGAATTTGAATGTCGACGTTGAAAGAGGAAAGCAAAAAGAAGAAAGAAGGGTCGCGTCTCTCATGACCAGCGCCTACAGCGACTGGCCATGAGGATTGCCGACTGAAACTAAGGCATAGAGACGGAATCACCTAGATTGTACTGGTCCATTTGGAGTTCAAGTGACACTGACAACTTGGTTAACGATTCAACTTTTTCTTCTAGTTGATGAATGCTGTCGGCTGTTCTATATGACTGGGTACTTATTGACGTTACATTCTGATTCATTTCTTCAGCGACACTGTATTGCTCTTCTGCGGCCGTCGCTATCTGCATATTCATGTCATTGACATCGGCTACGGATTCCACAATTTTTGAAAAGGCGTCTTCGGTCCCTTGAATTTGCGTTACCGAAAATTGAACTTTTTCTATCCCTTTATCTACGGCGCTTACCGCATTCGTGCTGCCACTTTGCAGTTTTTCGATCATGGTATTTATCTCTACCGTTGACTGCTGAGTTCGAGATGAAAGGACTCTAACCTCATCAGCTACAACGGCAAAGCCTCTGCCATGTTCCCCTGCTCTTGCGGCTTCTATAGCCGCATTCAGTGCCAACAGATTGGTTTGGTCTGAGATGCTACTGATAGATTCGGTAATATCCCGTATTTGCTGACACTCATTGGCCAATAAGTTAATGGTCACTGAGATGCTAGAAAGACTTTCAGCCAGTTCGAGAATCGTGTCTCTTGTAGACGAAACCATGATTTTGCCTTTGTTGGCTGCGATATCGGCTGTCGATGCGAGTTCAGATGTACGAGAGGTGTTCTGGGCAA
Organism: Vibrio sp. DW001; assembly: GCF_029016285.1. Taxonomy (NCBI): domain Bacteria; kingdom Pseudomonadati; phylum Pseudomonadota; class Gammaproteobacteria; order Vibrionales; family Vibrionaceae; genus Vibrio; species Vibrio sp. DW001. The sequence continues at coordinate 1,469,978 of NZ_CP091976.1, forward strand.
TTTCTGCTACCGTTGAACTCATTTCATTCATAGCAGTTGCGACCAGTTCTGTCTCCATATGCTGCAAATTCATACTTTCTTTGGTTGTGCTGCTTGTTTTCGCGAGCACTTCCGTCGCGAGAACCAAATCATGAGAAGATTCGCCAAACCTTCCAACAACGGCTTTTAACCGTCCTTGAAGCATTTTCGCTGACATCACAGTCTCACCAATTTCATCTTGCTTGATGATCTCAATTTTTTCGGTCAGATCGCCAGCGGAAATGCGTTTAATAATGTTGGTTAATCTATTGATTCTTTGTACAACATCAAAATTAATCAGGTACAACAGTATTCCAAATAACAGTACTGTCCATAGGTTACTGGCGACATCAAAAATATCTAAGCTAAACAGCTGATTCTCATTCCATTGCATGGCTAAGAATGTAATGAATGCTAAACCAACAATTGTGTTAACTTGAGTGGCGAGCGTCATTGTGGCGTATAAACTTGGTTTTGGGATTTTCTTCTGAGTGTTATTATTTAGGTCTTTATATAGAGCCTGAGCATCGTCTATCTGTTTTCTTGAAGGGCAACTTCTTACTGACTGGTAACCCACTTTCTTCCCATTTTCGAGGACTGGAGTAACGTAAGCATCAACCCAATAATAGTCTCCGTTTTTACAACGGTTTTTAACGATGCCTTTCCAAGGTTTGTCTGCCTTAACGGTAGACCATAGGTCTTCAAAGGCCGCTTTGGGCATATCTTTATGGCGAACGAGGTTGTGATTTGAACCGATCAACTCGTCTTCTGAATAACCACTTATTACAATAAAATCGCGGTTACAGTACTGAATGACACCATCCAAATTAGTAACAGAAACAAGCGTTGCATTGTCTCCAAATTTTCTTTCTTTATCTGCCATCAAATCTCACCTTCAAAAATTGTCCAATGGATACAGACAACCAACTAAATTGACGTTGGTTGTAAATGTGTAGAACGCCAAGAAGCACATTTATTTTCAATTGCTTCTATTTACGAATAAAACCTTTTTTTAGTTTTCTGTTTTCGACGTGTTTAGTTCTGAATTATTTATCTCAATTGACGAAGACATACATAGATACCATATATTATTACACGATAAAACAAAGGTATTTTATATGGACTGACCGTTAGACTTGAACTAATAGCGGATTTAAAGAAGGAAAATATGAAGTTTGGAACCTGAAGGTGCACCTATTGAAAACGAAATGATGCACCCGTTTAAGCATAATGTAGCTGAATCGAAAGACGAGTTATATGGGATGTTCCTTGACTAAAAATAATAGAATGAAATCGGGTAATCGTTGCAAGACACTAGGCTAACGGAACCACCAGTAACTCCACAGGAATGGATTTCATAACCTGTTTAGCCGAGGAGTTGATGTTGTGCCAGAATCCTTGATGATGACCGCAGACAATGAGATCAATTTCGTATTCGGCAACGGCATCTTCTAGCTCTTGAGAGAGACCACCAAAACCCACCAAGGTTTGTTCAATGGGATAGGAAGTACTCTCTTTGAGCGTATTCAGCTGTGCTTTTGATTCTTGCAATATGTTGTTATTGGCGCTGTCATTCACAAACGAATGTACGATCTGATGAGTGAAGTCGTCGTCTTTCATTACGTCAATATAGATAAGTGATAGTTTGGCTTTGGTTGCTTTGGCAAGGTCAACGGCTTTGTCCACCAATAGTTGGCTATCGTCGCTTAAATCTACAGCAACAAGTATGTGGTTGTAACTCATTGTCTATTTTCCTCATGATTAATTTCTTTAAGTGTAGGGTGGTATTAACACTTTTTTCAATCGTCTCTTGTACAAATTGAGCGATAGATTATCCCTTGATAGAAGTGAATTTTATCAAGCCACGTTGTTCAAGGAGAAGGTACGAGTTCTCTATCGAATTCAAGTGCATGAGTTTCTAATATTTTATGGACGATGGCCAAATACTCATGCACGCTATCTTCATCTGCAAGAGAGGACAACTCATTGAGTGACTTGATTATTTGAACGTGTTGCTGAATATGTTCTGAGGTCATGTTTAGACCGAGTCGTTTGCTCACTTTGACCTCATTTTGAAAATGTTGTTTCATCTGTTTCTTAAACAGGCTTTTAAATTCCGTGAAGTCTTGTTGATTGTTGTGAACAGATTGAATGAGGTCGTCTAACCGTTGGTGGTCTTCATCTATTTCGTCTATTCCTATCTTAGCGATACTGTAGTTTGCTTTGGGTGTTTCGCTTGAAAAGGTGATACTGCCTCGTTGTGATTTCTTAGAACGATACATCGCATTATCGGCTTCTCTTAGCGCAATATGAGCACTCTGAGAGTTTGGTGACAACATATGTATGCCGACGCTGCAATCAACTTGTAGTACTAAACCATGCGTATTGATTGGATTCTTTATTAATTGTTGTATCTGGTGTGCCACTTTTTGTGCATGACTTTTTGCCTCGTTTAGTGAACTGCCGGCGTTGACGATGAGTATTGCAAACTCATCACCACCTAACCGAGCGACGACTTCATTAAATTGACATCGATGCTGTAAGCGAGAGCTGAGTTCAACAAGAACCGTGTCCCCTACATAGTGTCCAAATTGATCGTTTATCGGCTTAAACCCGTCTAAATCTAGATAGATTAAAGCACCAACATGGTTGTGTTGTATTAGCTTACCGAGTACATGTTTCAATTTGCTATCAAACATACGACGATTGTAAATACCAGTGAGTTGGTCAGTATTGGACTCTTTTTCAAGTTTGCTTTGAATTTCTTCGGTGTAACTCAGCAATGCAAAGACACCAATAACAGTACAGAAAGCGGGCCAAATTATTTGTGAATATATACTGGATTGAGAAAATAACTCTGGCGATATTTCCATCAATACAGAGCGACTTAAGATGACGAAGGCCATGAATAAAAATGCGTAGCCGACGACGCTGTCGGAGGGGTACCGGACAGTTTTTAATCGCAAAAACATATAGCTGATAGAACCAAAAGCCACTGGCAGAAATACACCGCTTATGTGCAAGTAGTAAGTGAGGTCGCTTTGTAATATGAAATAGAGTTGTGCTGCACAATTAAGGACAAAGAGTCCAACAATTAATGACCACGGAACCTTTGTAGCTGTTCGTTTACAGGCGAAGATAACCATTGCCCAGACAAAAATGGTCGAGGCGAAAGCTGATGTGATTTCCAACACAGTGCTGACTTCAAACACGTAGATAAACCAGCTAACAAAATAAGCAAAAAACGCGATTATAAAAAACCTGATCGAGTTAGAGCGATTCTCTAATTCTTTTACCCGTGTCGCGGCAAAAGCGAATACCAAATTAATGAGGGCTACGCTAAAAAAGTAGGCTTGCTCAATCGCCATCGCCAAAACTCCAGTTTAAATCCGATAAATATCCAATTTTTGCCTAGCAAACATTACAGATATTTATGTTAACAAGCAATTTCATAGTCTACTGATATCATAAAGTGAGTGGTATTGAGGCGTTTTTGAGTGAAATAACGTACTAAGGTCTTAATAGGCAGGTTTTGTGGCCTGATTTAATAGATAAAAACGACGATGTATTACTAAGAGGAGTCTTATTGGCAACGGTTTTAGATCGAATTCATGCATAACAAAAAACCAGAGGTTTTAACGTCTCTGGCTTTTATGATTTAACGAAGCGATTAACGTGTTGTTAAACGTTAGTTAAATGCGCGAGCCACTCGGCCCTTTGAAGTGATTTGGTATTTTCCCGTATAGGCAGGAATGAACACGGACTCACCTTTGTTGAACGTTACCGACTCACCACTTAAATGAGTAAGTGTGACTTCTGCATCTAGTGCAAGCAAGATTTCAGCACTGTCGGTACGAAGCGTAAGACCAATGATATCTTCGAATACCGCGAATTTAAAATCATCGACAGGAACCGGGTAAAAAAGTCCACCGTCTTGGTCAATTGGGTTTGCCAGTAGCGTACTCGCCTGTTTCTCTTTGAAGATAGTACATTTTACAAGCTCTTCAACGTCAATAAACTTAGGTGTTAAACCTGCGCGTAACACGTTATCTGAGTTAGCCATGATTTCTAAGCCGGTGCCTTTTAGATAAGCATGAGGAGTACAGGCATCTAAGTACATAGCTTCGCGTGGTTGCAGTGTAATAACGTTAAGCATCAATGGAGCGAATAGACCAATGTCTCCTGGATATAGTTCAGAAAGCTCTAGGATTAGACTAAACAGTGGATCGTTTTTATGTGCTTTAGCAAAAGCTAGCAGTTCAGCAACGGCTGCTTCTTTAACTTCGCCTTCTAAAGAAAGCAGTGCAGAAAAGAAGACTTCAAGGCCGACTTCATCAATAGACGCTTTGAAAGTATCAACAATACTTTGAATTGCTTGCACGTTCGTTTTATCAAATAGTGCCACGACGTCAGCGATTTCTCTAAAACCGTTCATCGCTTGATATGATGTCAGTGCGTAAACTAACTCTGGCTTATGGTTAGGATCTTTATAGTTTCGATTACCAGCGGTGCGGGGTATACCGGCTTGCTCTTCCTTTTGGAACCCGATTTCTGCTTGCTCTTTGCTTGGGTGGACTTGGATTGAAAGCGCACTTTCTGCCGCAAGGACTTTAAATAAATAAGGAAGTTCACCAAATTGAGTATCGGTTCCTAGGGTCAAAATACCAGATTTATCTAAATTGATAAAATCGGAAAGCAATTGTTCTTCACCATTTTCAATTATCTTAGAACAACCATTAGGGTGGGCGCCCATCCAGATTTCTGCTTGAGGTTTGTTGTCCGGGTTTTCAATGTCAAATAGTTGGTTTATTGAAGTTCGGCTACCCCATGCATAGTCTTGAATAACGTTTTGCATTGGGAAAAAGCACGGATTTTTTGCCTGAGTCATGATGTTCCCTTCCGAATATCTGGATTTAATTTGAATGGTGAAATTAAACGTAGTTTACGCTATTTTTGATTAGAAATGCAGTGATAATACGAAATAAATACATTTATAGTAGTTGTATTGATTGGTGTCAAATTTGTATTAAAACTAAACCCTCCTAATATAGGAGGGTTTATGAACAGATTGAAACTTTAGCGGTGATGCTTAACGATTATGCTAACGCAGTTTCAGTCTTGCCTTGACGTATTTTTTTCAATGCAATACAAACGAGCGCGGTAACAATAGAACCGACTGCCATACACATTATAGCAAGAAGGGGTTTATTCATTGCCCCTAACAAGGCAACGATTGGACCGCCGTGTGCAACGCTATTCGTAATTCCGAAGGAGAAAGCCATGACTGCAGCGACCATTGAACCAAGCACGTTCGCTGGTATTACAGACACCGGGTCTTGCGCCGCGAAAGGTATTGCCCCTTCAGAGATACCCACTAAGCCCATCGCACCGGCTGCTTTACCAGCTTCAGTTTCAGAGGCTTCGAATAGGTCCAGTTTCCGTCCAAGTACTGTGGCCAAGCCCATACCTAATGGTGCGACTGGTATCGCACAAGCCATTGCACCCATGAACTGAGTCTGTCCGTTTGCGATCATGCCGACAGAGAATAAGAAGGCGACTTTATTGAAAGGCCCACCCATATCAAAGCCTGCCATACCCCCAAGGACGATACCAAGCAGAACAACGTTACCTGTACTCATGCTCGTTAAAAGTGCATTCAAGCCATCCATTAAACTTGCGATTGGCGCACCAATAACAAAGATAAATAGTGCAGAGATGAACAACGAACCAAGGATCGGAGCGATCATGATTGGAACGAGGGGTCGAATAAATTTGTGATAGTTAATACTTGTTAACCAGCGGACAAAGTAACCAACCAATAGACCAGCAATAATGGCGCCAATGAATCCGGTTCCGGCCTCTGCGCCATAGAACGAACCATTGTTGGCAATCCAGCCGCCGATTAAGCCTGGAGCAAGGCCGGGACGGTCTGCAATAGCGTAAGCAATATAACCTGCTAGAATAGGGATCATCAATGTGAACGCAACGACACCAACATCTAAAATTTTATTCCATAGACTGCCCGCAGGAATAGCCATACCCGCTTCGGTCGGTTCACCACCAATTGCAAGTGCAAGCGCGATCAGAAGACCACCAGTAACCACAAACGGGATCATATGAGATACGCCGTTCATCAAGTAACGATATAACTCTCCGCGTGTTTTTGAAATAGAGCTAGGTGTGTCGCTGCTCTCTTTTCCGTCCGCCTTATAAGCAGGGGCATTCAGTGCTTTTGTAATTAATCCTTTTGCGTCACTAATAGGGGCTTTAACACCCGTTTCGATTAATTTTTTGCCGGCAAAACGATTCATATCAACTTGCTTGTCGCTAGCGACAACTATCGCATCCGCCTTTTCGATCTCTTCTGATGTTGGTGAGTTTTTCACACCAATAGATCCGTTGGTTTCAACCTTAATCTCATAACCTAGCTCTGCTGCGCCTCTTTCAAGTGCTTCAGCGGCTAGATAAGTGTGCGCAACACCTGTAGGGCAACCTGTTACACCAATGAGAAAACCTTTGTCAGTAACAGGATTGTTTCCCGCGGGCTCTACTTTTTCTAATAGCAGTTTTAACGCGTCTTTTTCTGTTTTTGCTTTAAGAAATTGCTCGATGAATCCATTCTGAATTAATTTAGATGATAGTTCAGCAAGCACTTCAATATGGTGATTAGATCCGCCGTCTGGAGAGGCGATCATAAAGAAAAGTTTAGAAGGCTTACCGTCTTCAGCGCCATAATCGATGCCTGATTTACTGACACCAATAATAACGGCGGGCTTAGTTACCGCGCTACTTTTCGCGTGTGGTAAGGCGACACCATCTTCAAACCCCGTATTTCCTAGCTCTTCACGTGCGTTGATATCGGCTAAAAACTGTTCTTTGTCGCTGATGCGTCCTTCTGCGTGTAATACGTCAATTAACTCTACAAATACATCTTCTTTATTCGTAGCTTTAAGATCAAGACGAATCAATTTTTCATTGATTAACTCGGTGATCATAATATTGTCTCCATGATTGTCGCTATTAAGTGTTTACCCGGTTTGTTATCACTATTTTCGTAGAATTCCGTCGATTCGGATAGTGTACGAGGAAGACATTTACTGGATTATTGTAACCGACTAAAATTAGTGTGAACTAGAGCGTGAAATAAGTATCTTCATTTAACTGAAAAATATTCGACATATATTTATTAATATCAATTGTTTATAAAAATAATATGATAAATACTATTGTTAATAAAATGTACGTTTTCTTTCTTTATATTGAGTTCTGGATTAAAGTGACTTGATATAAGGCAAGAGAAACGTGCGTAGGTTCACGAAATTGTCGCGTTTTTAATCGTTTTTGCTGGATCACTATTTCATTGAGGTTGTTATGAGCGCGGTTTTTCACAGTTTAATAGAAACGCTGCTGTCTGAGCGTGAAAGCTTCAATCGAATATGGTTTGCGACCGATAATTTGACGCCTCCACAGTTTAGTTATCAGGTGAACTTTCCAAGGCTTGAGTTAGTGCTAAGTGGAGAATATGTCAATCAAATCGAAGACCCTGTTCAAGGCATCGTCAACGTTAAAGTGCTAGCGGGCGATGCTCTTTACATACCACCGAACTGTTGGAATAAACCCGATTGGGATACGGACTGTTCAGTACTGAGTTTGTTGTTTGGTCGTCGCCAACTTGGGTTTAGTCTGGTCAGCAAAAATAAGAACGAAACGGGCTTTTTTGATGTACAGAAACACAGCATTCAGACGCGCACAGGCCATGCGATAGACCATATTCTAGAGGCGTTAAACGCGTTAGGGCGCGAGCCTAGGAAGAGCCCAATGGATGAACACCTTCTTACGGCGTTAATGAGCTATGCGCAGACCATGATCTCTGACCCTGCGCACACTGAAAAGAAACGAGGCGAGGATATGTATCAGGGGATATGTATCTATATTCAAGAGAACTTTCATCGTACGATTACTCGCTCCAGTATCGCGGAACGATTCAATATTTCCCCTAATCACCTTTCTAGATTGTTTCGCCAACAAGGGCATATGACATTGGCCGATTACATAACGTGGGTTAGAGTCGATCGGGCTAAATTCATGCTACGGCGATACGACTTTCGATTAGCAGAGGTGGCGACGCGATGTGGCTTTCAAGATGTGAATTACTTTTTTCGTGTATTCAAAAATAAAACTGGCCATACCCCAAGCGAATACCGAGGTATGGGGTAAGTTCAATAGACACTAGTCATTAATAATGTAATGCCTGAAATAGGCCGTTGCATTTGGCGATCAGATGCTCTCGAAGCGCCTGGATGGTTGGGTTGAGTTGTTTTCGATCCGCGCAAATCATGTTGAGTGGCGTTGGTGAACCTTGCCAATCCTGACACAAACGAACTAAATGGCCGCTTTGTAAGTCCTCACTAATGTCGATGATGGATTTAAAGGCAATGCCTTTTCCTGCTCGCGCCCATCGATGAACCGCGTCACCATCATTGGTCATCAGATTCCCCGACACGGTAACTGACTCCTCCAGCCCATCTTTGATGAGACGCCAACGAGTATGAAGAGCATCATCCAGAGAAAAACAGAGGCAATTGTGGTGCTTAAGTTGGTGAGGTAAAATGGGTTCGCCAAACGTGTCGATATACTCAGGTGAAGCGCAGAGAATACGAAAATTCTTTCGTGCAATGGGTAACGCAACCACACTAGAGTCTTTTGGGTGACCAAACCTCAAAGCAACGTCGACAGGTTGGCTATAAAGGTCGGCGAAACTATCTGACAGTTGAATGCGCATGGTGATTTTGGGGTGTTTTTGCATGAACTCATCTAACCAGGGCAATATTATATTTCGACCCGTGTCAGATGGCATAGAGAGTTGCAAAAGGCCACTAAGCTCAGATTGGCCATTCTGTATTTGTGAATAGCTGTCGTCAATCAATGTGAGAGCCTGTTGGCAGCTCGCAAGAAATAACTCTCCTTGTTGAGTCAATCTCAGCCTGCGTGTTGATCGAATAAACAGAGAGCAGCCAATGTCAGCCTCTAGTCTTTTGATACAAGCGCTTACTGCAGCAGGTGTCAGGTCCATATTTCGTGCCGCTTCAGATAGATTGTTGAGTCTGGCCGCTTCTATAAATATTCTAAAATCATGAAGAGCTTTCATTTTCAAATTTTTTTTGAAATAGATGTTAATAGACTCTAGTTTTTCAAACGTTTGATGTCAAATAAACTAGGATTACTTAAGTTACTCGTAAGTGAGTGTCTATTTTCACTACAACGTTCGGAGCCACAATGAAAGCTATCGGTTATCAACACGCGTCACCTATTGATCAAGCAGACGCGTTGCAAGATATTGAGTTACCAATGCCCACGGCAACAGGACACGATGTTCTTGTTGAGGTGAAGGCAGTCTCCGTCAATCCAGTTGACGCGAAGGTGCGTAATAACGCGTCTGCGGAAAAGGATGAGTGGAAAGTTCTTGGTTGGGATGCGACAGGCGTGGTTAAAACCGTGGGTCCGGATGTGACGTTATTCAAGGTAGGGGACAAGGTTTGGTACGCTGGTGATATCTCACGCTCAGGGAGCAACGCTCAATTTCAGTTGGTTGATGAACGTATTGTCGGCCGTATGCCGCAAAGCCTGTCATATTCTGATGCAGCAGCTTTGCCATTAACATCCATTACCGCATGGGAGATGTTGTTTGAGCGCCTTGAGGTCGAAGTGGGTAAAAAAACCAACGATAAGTCGATTATGATTATCGGTGCTGCTGGCGGTGTAGGCTCTATCATGGTTCAACTTGCTAAGCGCCTTACTGGCTTGACCATAATTGGTACGGCTTCTCGCCCTGAAACCAAAGAGTGGTTAGAGGAACTTGGCACGCATCATGTCATCGACCATAGCAAGCCCCTTAGCCAAGAGCTCAAGAAGATAGGATTCGATAACGTCGATTATGTGGTTAGTTTAAATAACACCGATCAACATTATGGTGAAATAGTCGAATCATTGGCACCACAAGGTAAGTTTGGCTTGATTGATGATCCCGCATCGCTCGATGTGTTGGCATTAAAACGTAAGAGTATTTCATTACACTGGGAGTTAATGTTTACTCGTTCACTTTTTAAAACCGACGATATGCAGGCACAACATGACTTGCTCAACGAGGTTTCTGAGTTGATTGATGAAGGCTTACTTAAAACCACAGTGGGTAACCACTTCGGCACCATCAATGCAAAAAACATCATTAAGGCTCATGGATTGCTAGAGTCGCAAAAAGCGAAGGGAAAAATCGTATTAGAAGGCTTTTAGATCGAAAAATGCCCTTAGCTCATGAGGGCACTTCGATTTCAGTCATCTATTATGTTACGCCAATAAATGCTTATTGCCATGCCATGCCATGGTGTGAAGAAGTATAGCTTTCAACGCCTCGGGTTCAGACGTGGAAGTCAGAAGTTGGCAGAACGATTCATCAAGTAGTTTTCGAGTAAGCTGAGTACAGGCCTTGATAACCGGCATTTCGGCAGGAGCAGGGATGACGATACCGATGACCGTATTCACATGACCTTGTTTTGAATACCAGTCGACAGGTGTCGATAGCTTAATCACCGCTATTGAAGGCTGAACAATGCCTTCAACCATAATATGCGGCAAGGCTATACCATGACCAATGCACGTAGAAGAGATGGCTTCTCTTTTTATCATGGCATCAAATATCGGTTGCGCATGCCTTGCATTGAGCATGTGACATATCTTTGATATGAGTGCGTATTTCTCCATAGAAGTAGAGGGTTGGAACTGCTTAAAGCCATAGGTGATTGGAAATGGTAGTGAAAAAGCGGGATGTTTTGCTATTACTGAATAGCTAAACTCCTCGGTTTTTTCATGAGATGTATTCACAATTTCGAACTGATCCGCTATAAAATCGGTCAGCACCATGCAAGCTAGTTCAGCGTCTGAACCCTCTATCCAAAGCTGGCATAGGTGATTTTGTTGGCTACCAATACTGATTACCTGCAGTGTATGCTCGGCGTTGACACTCTTTCCATTAGAAATATTTTTTAAAATAACGACCGAGCGAAAATAACTGGAAAGCGTTTTTAATCGATTCAGCTTCCAAGCCGCAAAACCCTCAAGACCAATTATAAAAGTAATTCTTCGTTCTATGCGCATTGTGAATAACTACAGTTCTTTACAGCGAGTCAACACTCGGCATGCATCAATCAATACTTCCTCAATCGTGACGCAATGTATTTTACTGCCAGTGAACCGCGCTCTTTGCTCTATTTCAATATCAGAAGCGATCAGTACGACATCGGCGTTGGCAATATCGATAGCGTTCAGTTGATTTTCGATACCCATAGCGCCTTGTGTTTCTACTTTGATGGGGATACTTTGTCGATTGGCTTCTTTTTGCAGGACATCAGCAGCCATATAAGTATGTGCGATACCTGTTGGACAGGCAGTGACAGCGACTATTTTCATTTGCATAGTTATCGGTGAGTTGAATTGTCATCATCTTATAGTATGCCTAATTAACGGGGAAGCGATTCTTTTTGTAGGAATAAATAGGTGAGGAATATGGAGAAATTGTGAAGATTCAGACTCGGTCGTAGCAAAAATAGTCAGCCACCGTATACTTGCTAAGATTTTATAAATACGTGGTGCATTTGTGCGATTGTCTATCTTTACTAAATTGTTTGTTTCTATCCTACTTGTCTGTGTAGTCATGCTTGGAACAATGACTTGGTTTATAAATTCGAGTTTTCAAGATGGCTTACAGAGTTATTTAAATAACAAAGAAGTTGAAAAAATAGAACTGATCGCTGACAAGCTAAAAGGCTATTATTCGCCGACATTTGGTTGGCAACGCCTCGTTTCTGCTCCCTATCTATGGGGAGACATTCTTGATCAATTCGGAGAAGCGCCACCACCGCAGGCTGGTCAAGGTAATGGCCCACCAGGCCGCCGCCAAGATAGACCACCTCGACACACAGATCCAGCCACTACAAAGGATACCGTTCTTGTCCCGCTAGGTGTAAGAACGAACCTTTTGGACATGAATAACCGATCAATCTTAGGCCTACCTGAAAACCTAAGCTACGATTCTGAAACGGTAAAACAGGTGAAAGTTGGGGTGATCGTCGACGATCAAGTGGTGGGTTGGGTAAGTATACTTCAAAGCAAAAGTATTTCAGAAAGCCTAGCAGAGAGTTTTTTTCAACAGCAAAGTAAAAATACTTTCTCGGTGATCGCTCTTACAATTTTGTTCTCTTTTATTATCGCATTTTATCTAGTTCGTCATTTCTTAAAACCTCTGAAAGCCTTGCAGGCAGGGGCTATTGCTATTGAAAAAGGTGATTTGGATTTTCAATTACAGTCGAAGGGCAACGATGAACTAGCTCAGTTAACTATGGCATTTAATCAGCTTGTTCAAGCTCTCAAAAAACAGAAATCAGATCGAGAGCAGTGGTTATCTGATATCTCACATGAGTTGAGAACGCCAATAGCCGTGTTGCAAAGTGAAATTGAGGCCATTCAAGATGGTATTAGAAAACCGGAACCACAATATATTGGCTCTTTGCATCAACAAGTCATGATCCTCGGTAAATTAGTTAATGACCTTTACGAACTGTCGTTGTCAGATTCTGGCGTGAATTTTGAGTTATCTGATATAAACGACATTTCAGCTATTGTGGCTGATGTAGTCAGTCAAAATGAGTTGCGTCTCAAACAAAAGCATATGGTGATTAAGTTACACCGCTCGCTTGACATTGACCCGATAATTCAAGGTGATAGAAAAGCCCTTAGACAACTATTTTTAAATTTGATGGAGAACAGCATCCGTTATACTGATCAACCAGGTTCGATATCTATTTCAATACTTCAAAAGAAAGAGAGTATTAAGGTAATATTTCAAGACAGCTATCCAAATGTGCCAGAAGACTCTTTACCAAGGCTATTTGATAGGCTTTATCGAGTAGACAAATCCAGAAGTAGAGCAAGCGGTGGCTCTGGAATTGGCTTATCGATATGTAAAAATATCGTGGAGGCCCATGACGGAACAATTACCGCGAGTCATTCTGAACTGGGTGGGCTGAAGATGGAAATTCAATTACCGAAGCGAAAGGCGTAAAAATGACGATAGGAAATAGTAGAACCATATTGGTGGTTGAAGACGAACCGACGTTAGCGAACGTGTTGTGTGAGTACATTGACCATTCAGGTATGAATTCGTTCCAGATCAACAATGGTGGTGACGTGATAGCTTGGATAAGAGCAAATCATCCAAGCTTGATTGTTCTCGACTTGATGTTGCCAGTACGCGACGGCTTAGATATTTTTAGAGAGTTAAGAACTTTTTCGCAAATACCTGTGATTATGGCGACGGCTAAGGTTGATGAAATTGACCGGTTGGTAGGATTAGAGCTGGGTGCAGATGATTATATCTGTAAGCCGTACAGTCCGCGTGAGGTGATCGCTCGTATTAAAAATGTATTGAGAAGAAGTGATAAATTGTTAGGACATCACACGCCTGAACAAGAAAAATTACGTATTGATGCTCCCTCTATGAAAGTGCTGTTGATTGGACAAGAATTAGTCTTAACCCCAGCAGAATTCAAATTGCTACATTTTTTGTACAAGAATGAAGGACGGATATATAGCCGCGAGCAGTTGATGAATCATATTTACGACGATGGCCGCATAGTTACGGATAGAACCATAGATAGCCATATTAAGAACCTAAGGAAGAAAATGCAGGAGATCGATAATAATTGTGATTACATTAAGTCGATCTACAGTGTCGGCTACAAATTTGAGTTGTAGTGTTCACAAACAAGGTTAATCGTAACTAGATGACACGAGATATCATTTTATTAGAACGCCGGAAACAATCCTCCTTTCTGAAATAGTCGCTTACTCTTCACGCTAATATGATAGTGATTGAAAGGGGCGTGATTATACGGATTAAGATTTAGCCAATAAAAACTCTTTGAAATGGATCGCAACAGGCGAAGCTGAAGCTGGCGGATGGTAGTGGATATTGAGGCTCCATATACTGGTTTCAAACTCTTCTAATAATACGACAAGTTCGCCACTGTCTATCGCGTGTTGTACGATAAAATCAGGCAGATAGGCGATGCCGGAACCCAAAATGGCAGCCTGAAGTAGCAGATCGCTATCATTCACCTCTAATGTCGTCGGAATCTTAACGATTTGGCATTCATCCCCTTTAGTAAATGCCCAATCATTGCTGCCCGTTAAGGTGGTCGCAAAAAGGCATTGATGTGTCGTTAACTCCCCAGGTAACGAGGGGGCGGCGTGACGAGCGAGATAGTTTGGCGCGGCGACAACGACAAACGGGCTTTTCATTAATTCTCGGCGCACAAGGTGGAGATCTCTCTCTCGATAACCTTGATATACCGTGTTTGCACTGATTGACAGGTCACTGTCAGCGGCAAAATCGAGTGCCCACGGGGTGATATTTATATTGAATGTTACGTCAGGGTTTAAAAGTAAGTATCGATTGATTTTTTCCATCAGGTAATGGTTAGCGTAGACAGGAGTACAAACAATATCGATATGGCCTTTATCGCATTGTTGGAAATCCTGCATCTGTAAACATAAGGTTTCAGCGTGATCAACAACAGAAGAGAACTCTCGGAAAAGCTTTTGTCCGGCAGGTGTCGGGTTGAGTAAGCGATTATTGCGTCGGTAAAGAGGGACACCAAAACTTTGTTCAAGTTCTTGCAGCCAACGACTCCCCGCCGAGACCGATATATTGACTTTGCGAGCGGCAGCGGAAATGGAGCCTGTGCGAACAACATAGATAAAGAAAGCCATTTTATCGAGCATGAATTTCACCGTAGAAAGAAACTATAGAAATCGTTTATTGGTTCTATATTACCATTTAATCTACGTCAAAAAATGTTAGATGCGCCGGATCAAATAGATAAAGATAACGATGATGCTGGTTTTCTTCCGGTGCCACTAGACGACTGGTCTAATTGGGTGTACTGTTGGCGTATGAAAACAGAAACTAAAGATACCAGACAACACATTTTAAACACTGGATACAACCTTGTTGTAGAAAAGGGGTTTACTAACGTTGGGTTGGCACAACTGCTCAAGCATGCCGAAGTTCCGAAAGGTTCTTTTTACCATTACTTTAAATCGAAAGAACAGTTTGGAGAGGCGCTAATAGAAGATTACTTTCTAAATTATTTTGAGCGCTTAGAAGCACTGTTCAATCAGGAAAGTAATTCGGCCTATGATAATCTCATCCAGTACTGGAAAATGTGGGGTGGTACAGGTCAAGCGGACTGTGGTGCGAACAAGTGTTTAGTCGTTAAACTTAGCGCCGAGATCTCAGATCTGTCAGAACCGATGAGATTGGTATTGATGAAGGGAGCGAATCAGATAGTGGCACTGGTCGCGAACTGTATTTCAACGGGTGAACAGGACGGGTCAATAAAAGTAGGCCACAGCGTAGATACGGCGCAATTTCTTTATAATCTTTGGTTAGGGGCCGCATTGATGCATAAACTCACCAAAGATGTATCAAATCTAGAACAAGCCCTCCATACATCAGAACGTATTCTCTCTGGAGATATTGTTCTTTAAATTTGTTCAATCCCCGCCAATCGACTGGCGGGTTTTTTAGATAATAACACTAGACGACTGGTCTAATTTTAAGCCAGCCTAATAACCGTTAAGGAATGATAATGTCAGCTCAACAAAATAATTCTCGAGTAGTTCTCGCCTCTCGCCCTGTTGGTGCACCAACGGAAAATGATTTTCGCTTAGAGTCCGTCGCAAAACCAATACCAGCGGAAGGTGAAGTCGTACTACGCACCGTTTATCTTTCATTGGACCCATATATGCGGGGCCGAATGAATGACGCGAAGTCATATGCTGAACCCGTCGCGGTTAACGATGTCATGGTTGGCGCAACGGTTTGTCAGGTAGCCGAGAGCAAAAATGACAACTTTGATGTAGGTGAATGGGTATTGGCATATACAGGTTGGCAAAGCTACGGACTGTCTAATGGACAGGAACTGCTTAAATTAGGCAAAGAGCCGACAGCGCCATCTTACGCGCTAGGCATTATGGGTATGCCAGGGTTTACGGCGTATATGGGCCTGCTTGACATTGGCGAACCTAAAGAAGGTGAGACGATAGTGGTTGCCGCCGCTACTGGGCCTGTTGGGGCGACAGTAGGGCAAATTGGTAAACTTAAGGGATGTAAAGTGGTGGGTATTGCTGGCGGAGAAGAGAAGTGCCGATACGCCAAAGAGGTGCTCGGTTTTGACGAGTGTATCGACCATAAATCTGAGGATTTCCAACAACAGTTGGCGAAGGCGTGTGACAAAGGTATCGATGTCTATTTTGAAAATGTAGGCGGGAAGGTTTTTGATGCAGTTATGCCTTTACTCAATACGGCTGCTCGTATTCCGTTGTGTGGCCTCATTTCACAGTATAACGCGACGGCTCTACCAGATGGCCCAGATCGTATGTCTATGCTTATGGGGACGTTGCTCATTAAGCGAATCAAGATGCAGGGTTTTATTATTTTTGACGATTACGGCCATCGATATAATGAGTTCGCGGCTGATATGGCGACATGGCTAAAAGATGGAAAGATAAAATATAAAGAGCAACTCGTTGTAGGGCTAGATAAAGCACCAGAAGCTTTCATTGGTCTGCTTGAGGGTAAGAATTTTGGTAAGTTAGTTATTCAAGTTAACGAACCAATCTAATGACACCAATCCAAAAAGCAACTGATCACAAATTGACTTAATTGAGTTGTAAAAAATAGTCTATGGTAAATAAAAAAGCGACTCATTTGAGTCGTTTTTTTACTTCTAATTTCAATGTTACTGCTCGATGATAAGTTAAGTGATGCTTTCACTTAAAGAGCAATAGTTGTGTCGGTACCGCGTTGGTTTAAACGTATTGATGTGTCCAATACTTGGTCTGTTGAAGCCCTGATGTTTTTATTATAAAACGTTATATTAAAGAGTAGTGTTTATGAATTATAATTTACGGATAATAAATTTAAAGGCTAGCGAATATGAGTATAGAGATTAATAAAGAGAATGCGGTTAATTTTTATAGGATGGCTTATTTAGGTGAACCTAGGAAAGCCGTAGAAAAATATGTTGGAGCTGAGTATATCCAACACAACCCGCTAGTTGGAAATGGCAAGGAAGCGTTCATTGAATATTTTACTCAAATGCAAGATGAGTATCCCGAGAAAGAGATCACATTTGTACGTGCTGTCGCGGAAGGTGAACTGGTCGCGCTTCATACGCATCAAGTTTGGCCCGATCATGATGAGTACGTGACGATGGACTTCTTCCGATTTGACACAAACGGTAAGATTGTCGAGCACTGGGATTCTATTCAACAGATCCCTAATGAAAATCTCAATGGCAATACGATGTACTAAATAATAAGGATAATAACGGTGCTTATGTACAACCCTTATTATCCTTATTTGCCTATGCTTAGATTACATGGCTTTTGTGATTTTTTCAGCCACGTCTTTTGAAACCCACTTTTGCCATATCTCAGGATATGTTTCCAAGAAGTATTGCATCGCTTCCTCTGAATCCGCTTGGTTGTCTTCCATCCATGCCAATAATTGGCTCATGACTTTGTTGGTGAATCCACGATTTGCAAAATACTGATAGGCTTCTGGCGCTCTTATCGCAAAGCTTTCTGTGGTTATTGTATGGACAGGGGAAGGTGGGTACATGGTTACCTTAGGCGAATCACATTCAGCCTGAGTCGTACAATTTACGTACTCCTCTACATCGACACCACTTCCAAAATCGACTTTCACCATGTCATATTTACCTAGAACCGGTGTAGGCGACCAGTAATAACCGAACCACGGCTTTTTACGCTCGTAAGCTTTGGCAATAGTACCCGACAAGGCCGCACCTGATCCCGGATCGATAATTTCAAACTGATGGTCTTCTAGCTTTAGGGCATTGAATAGATGTTCGGCGGTTATCTGACATGTCCACCCCGCAGGGCAGCTATAGAAGGCATGTTTTTCGTCACTTTCTGGGTGCTCAAATAAACCAGCATGCTTTATGACGCCCTCGATAGTATTCATCTCTGGGTACTGTTCTACCAAATAACCAGGAACCCAAAATCCTTCCTCACCACCGTCGGACAATGACTTGCCCGCATAGCGAAGTCGTTTGTTTTTGACGCCTTGGTCAAGCGCGTCTTTAATACTGTTTGTCCATAACTCGGGCGCAACATCGGGTTTACCTTTTTCTATCATTGATGTCCCTGTGGGTAAGCTATCTCCTGGTATCAGTTCTGCTTCACAATTGAAGCCAGTGTTAAGGATGAATTGGTCGATGTGTGCCATAAGACTGGCAGAGTTCCAATTCATGTCAGCGATGGTGACAGTTCCACATTCTGATGCATTCGCTTGAAACGATAATGCCGCTGCTAATAGAGCGGCAGTGGTAGAAGGCTTCATCTATAAAATTCCTTTCTAACGGATTTAAAAATTGAATATAGACGAAATACAAATATTCTGTATTTCGATTAATAGGTTTAACACGTTGATAGTACAGTTTTAATCGTTTACCCGTTTAGTGTAGAACTTTCACAGAGATTATCAAAGCGAGGGGTCGATATTGACCATGAAATGACCGAAAAATAGACCCAAAGAAGTAAGTATTGGTTATTTTTATGCATTGACCATGACTTCTGAGGTAGTATTTCTTGATGATGGTCTACGCGATGTAAAGGGACGTGAAGTGCAGTACGTAAAAATAAAAGAAGCCATTGTTGAGCAGATTGATTCAGGGATGTTAACACCTAGGCAGAAACTTCCAGCAGAAAGAAAGTTTGCAGAACTGTTCAATACGACTCGGGTAACACTTCGTGAAGCGTTGTCATCGCTAGAGGCCGAAGGAAAGATATATCGCGAGGACAGGAGAGGGTGGTTTATCTCACCGGAACCGCTTCTTTATGATCCCATGCGGAAGCTAAGCTTCCATGAGATGGCGACATTGCAGCAGCGAACTCCCTCAACAGAGGTATTGTCAGCAACCAGCATGCTGGCAACGAAGCAAGCCTGTTTATTGCTTGAGCTGCCGCCATTTACTGATGTGTATTGCTTAGAACGTGTCCGCTATTTGGAAGGGCGCCCCATTGCCTACACAAAGAAAGTGATAAAATCAGCGTTTTTTCCACAGCTTTTGTCGTGTGATTTCTTGCCATCTCTAACCGAGATATATAACAAGAAGTACGGTGTGGTTTATCAAAAGACACGATACAAAATTAGCTCAACATCTCTTACCGGCTATGTGGCTCAGATGCTCAGAGCAACGTCTGGTACGCCAGCCATGTTCGTTGAGCGTATCAACTATGACACCTTAGGTCGGCTTGTCGATTGTGACATAGAGTATTGGCGACATGATGCAATCTGTATTGAGTCTATCGCCGAATTGGTATAACACGCTCGCTCGATTCCTGACCATGCAGAACGAAAAAGCCACGCGAATGCGTGGCCTTGATATTACATCTTGTCTTTTTCTTTATTGTGGTTTTCTTTGTAGTATTCCCACTGCTCATATTTTTCTTCTTCAGAGAGGACGCAGTACATCACACGTTGGTCGTTTTCATTGAAAGCCTGAAGCTCACCTTTTTGCTGTACACAATAGACTGAAGCGGGGTTTGAGATAGATTCATAACTCTCGACATCGTATTCATCTGGCTCACTTGAACCCGCGCAACCAGCCAATACTGCCATTGCACCCAACCCAACCAGCCAATTTAATTTATTCATTCACTTTCTCCAACAGACTTTAGACTATTAACTTAGTATTAATTTTCCTGTAAGTGTAGGTTAATTTTACAAAAAACGGTCTGGATAAAGTAAAAATTCGAAAATATGCGGGTGTGAATAAGTTTATGGCGGTGCAGAGCCATATAAAAAGGATAATTGAGTATGTTAACATGCGCCATTATCACATAAATCCAGATTTAACAGACACTTCTATGAGACACATTCAAACGCAAATTCACCCTGATATTGATCACCTAGATAATAAAACGATATTTAAACGTGCAGCGGCTAGAGCGATTGTGCTTGATGGCGAAAATATCCTCATGCTTTATACCGAGCGATACCACGACTATACAATACCTGGTGGTGGTTTAGACGAAGGTGAAGATGTCATCTCTGGTATGGTTCGTGAGTTGCAGGAAGAGACTGGCGCCCAGAACATTCATAAAATTAAGCCGTATGGCATTTATGAAGAGTTTCGCCCTTGGTATAAAGACGATGCCGATATAATGCATCAGATATCGTACTGCTACACCTGTAAAATTGATCGTGAGCTAGGTGAAACGGCCTTAGAAGCACATGAAGTAAATAATGGCATGGTGCCTATCTGGATTAACATCCACGAGGCCATTGCACACAACGAAGAAACCATAGCTAAAAACCCCAAGAAGGGCATGAGCATTGAGCGCGAGACGTATTTGCTTCATTTGATTGCGAAGGAAATGCTGTAAGGATAAACAGGTAAAAATACGCTCAAATGCGCCTTTTTACGCTGTTTTACATTCTCTGTCGCCACTTTGTCGCCACTTTTTTATAGTCTAATTTGGTTAAGTGGGTTGTAGATAACGGCATCTTCAAGGTGATTCGGCGCGAAGTGAGCATAGCGCATGGTCATGCTAATTTCGGTATGGCCAAGGATGTTTTTTAACACAATGATGTTGCCGCCATTCATCATAAAATGACTGGCGAAAGTATGACGTAATGTGTGGGTACCTTGTCCTTTAGGCAAGTTTGGTAGGGCAAGAGAGAACCATTTGTGAGTCAGGCTATAGCTGCAACTAAAAATCTTGCCCGGATCTTCTTTTCTAATGTCGTTATAGAGCGTGTCTGAGATAGGAATGGTTCTATTTTTTTTGCCCTTGGTTTCTACAAAGGTAATTCGACACTTTGATACCTGAGAGCCCTTAAGGTTAAGAACCTCTCGAATTCTTGCGCCCGTTGCCAAGCAAACCATAAACACCAGTCGCAGTTCTTCACCCTTCTCACTTTTTAAAACGTAATGTAAGAGACGCTCAATCTCTTCCAGTTTGAGATAAACAATTTCTGTTTCACTTATTTTAAATTTGCGAATATCGGCAAGTGGGTTAGGCTGTTTCCATTCCTTAAGCCGAATGAGTTCATTGAACATGGTTTTTAACCAAATGAGATCATGGTTATGCGTAGACAGCGCAATTGCTTCATGGTTATCTTTTCTTAACGTACTGCTGCCTTTGTAGGTTCGATTAGCGCGGTAGTGAGCGAACATCCTTTCATTGATATGGCTTGCAATAGGGTTATTGAGTTCCTCACAGACAATTTCCATTCTACGCATTGCCCGTTTACCAGAACGAGTATTCTTACCATGCAGCTGGTACCACAGTTCGATAAGGTGAAGTAACCTGCGGCTATCCGGTTTATCCCCTAACCATGGTTTATCGTTAATACCTTTCATAGTGAACAATTCAAACGCCGCCGCTTCGCCTTTCGTCGCAAATTTCTTACGCACACGCTTACCGTTGCGCCCTATGGGGTAGCATTCGCAGATCCAAGGCTTTTTGGTGTTGTCTTTTAGGTTTCTGATGGACATGGTACCTCTCAAAAGTACTGTATTAATAAACAGTAAAATGTTTTGAGATGTTTAACAATGTTTGATATTGAGTTTGCGATATAGATAATTAGTCAATTTTGTAAATTATTGATTAATCAGTGTATACAACTCAGACTAAATACATATAGTCCAAGCAACTATCGTTTGTATTTTTCAAGCATTTATCATTCTGAGCCTGGTTGATTTACCAGAGTGAATACTTCCTCATTCAATTGATATCAAAGCTGGATAAGGTGAAGAAACTTGCGGCATTTCGGTTTACTCCTCAACCATGGTGTTTTGATGCTGTCCCTTAGGTTACTGATGGGTATAGAGTGTTAACAGGTAAAACTGTATGTATGAACAGTATAAATGCGTCGTAAATTTATAATGAACAAAGAAATTTGTTTCTCTCATCGAATAACGAGATATTTATTCTTAACAATCATAGCGATAGCGATTACATTATGCCTCAGTATTAATATTAATGGGTGTGATTGCAGTATGGCTAGTGCTAATGATATCTGGTGGAACAAACGTTCACCAAGATCCGTTGATTATTTAAAATTATGGAAAGATAACCCACGCTTCGATGGGGCTGAAAGCCACTTGAGAATTAAAGTTGCAGATTTTGCGGATGAAATTTTAACTGAGTCTACAGAAAAGAAGCACTTTCAAGACCTTGTTAAATCGATAGTAAGTGATGGTTTTAAGACGTTTGATCCTATTGTTGTTTGGAAAGATGAATCTGACAGTCGATACATAATAGCAGAGGGAAACCGTCGCGTATTAGCATTGAAGTTGTTGAGATCACCACATAAAGCTCCTAAAGAAATTAGGAAATTTATGCTTCAACAAGCATCAATGATAGACCGAAATACTATCGAAAAAATTCCTGTTGCGATAGCTCCTTCAAAAGAAGACACCATCTGGTATGTATTGGAGAGACACTCATCTGGTTCATCACAGTTCAGATGGCAACGTCTACAGCAGCAAAGATTCATTCAAAGTTTATATGATGATTATAATGAAAATGTGGACTTAGTTGTTGAAACTACGAACTTTACTCGTTCTGATGTATTGACTGCACTGCGATATGTACAGTTTAGAGACCATGCAACTAGAAAAGAAGTATTGCAGTTGATGACTCCAGAGGAAAAAGAATTAATCTATAGTAGACGTATATCAATGACCGTTCTTGAACGCTGGTTTGGTAGTGAGGATGTCAGGCAAGCGTGGGGTATAGAGTTTCATGAAACTCAAGTAAAAATTAAATCTATTGAGTCTAGTTTCTTGCATGCTTATGCGCATTTTTTGAAGTTTATGTTTAACATAGTCCCCAATGATTTACAGTTTGTGGTTAACACTCGTTCTATACCAAGCCATAATATAAAAATATTACAAGCATTGCCTGAAGTAGAGTTTTTGGAAGATTGCGTCGCAATTCCTTTCTCGTCTGGAAAAAGTACAGAAGAAACAAGTTCATCTGGTGAAGGAAATGGCGAAAAAAACGAGAGTAACCAGAGCGAACTTGGGCAAGGTGAAAAAGTTGAAGAGCCCCAACCTGACAGAGTTCCGCTGAACACTAATAACAGAAGAAGAGTTATTCCTTTGGGATCTACAATCAAGGTAAAAAGTCACAAACTTAATGCTTTGTTTAGAGAAATGAAAAGGGTACCGGTATATCTATATACTAATGTCTCTGCAGCTACTCTTCGTGTTATTCTTGATTTATCAGTTGATAGCTATATCAAAAAAACAGGGCTAGAAGGGAATTTGGCTAAAACGTATAAGAAAGATTACAATCATACTGTCTTGTTGCAACGTCTAACTTACCTTAAGAACGAACATATTCAAGATGGTCAGGCGAAAAAAGTAATAGCTAAATTGCTACAACCTCAGAATGAACATAGTCTAGATACATTAAATAGCTTTGTTCATGGTCATGAAACTCATAAAATTGATCATAGATTTATTAATGGATTTTGGGATATGCTTACGCCCCTGTTAAAAGTCCTGATTGATTTGAAGGAAAGGTAATGTTCTATTCACCGCTAAGGTATCCAGGTGGCAAGTCTAAACTTACAGCATATGTTTTGGAAACGTTGAAGCTCAATGAGCTTGAAGGAGGGACATATGTAGAGCCATTTGCAGGTGGGTGTG
Source organism: Vibrio sp. DW001 (assembly GCF_029016285.1). Lineage (NCBI taxonomy): Bacteria > Pseudomonadati > Pseudomonadota > Gammaproteobacteria > Vibrionales > Vibrionaceae > Vibrio > Vibrio sp. DW001. Next base: position 1,493,806 of record NZ_CP091976.1, read on the forward strand.
CTATAGCTTGGTATTTACTCTTAGAGGGACACGTAAGCAAGGTATATATTAACGACCTAAATCCGTCCATACATGCGTTTTGGTACTCCGTTCTCAATAAAACAGATGAGCTTTGCGAGCTAATAGAATCCACACCTGTAACTATTGATGAGTGGCATAAACAAAAATTGGTACAATCTCAAGAGCGACCAAACATATTGAGTCTAGGTTTTTCCACCTTCTTTTTAAATCGAACAAACCGTTCAGGAATCATAAAAGCGGGTGTCATTGGTGGATTAAAACAAAACGGGAACTACTTGTTGGACTGTCGATATCAAAAAGGTAACTTAATCAATAAAATCAGAGCGATTGCTAAAAGGCGAGACGATATTGTTTTGACTAAGGTAGACGCAGCTGATTTTTTAGATGAGTATTTGCCAGATATTGAAGGAAAATGTCTAATCAATATAGATCCTCCTTACTATGTCAAAGGTAAGGGTTTATATCAGAACTTCTTTGAACACGATGATCATTTTAGGCTTTATGAAAGTGTAAAACGAATTCAGTCCCCCTGGATTGTTACCTATGACGACACCCCTGAAATAATTGGAATCTATTCTGAATTCAAACCACAATCATTTGGTCTAACATATACTGCACAGGTTAAGCGAAAGGGTTCAGAAGTTATTATTCATAACCCTAATATTAAGCGAGTTCAATTTAAGCCAGATATAACGTTTGCTGAGTTAAAGTTGCTCGCAAAACAAGCTAATATGTAAATCAAAAATGCCCTTAGCGGGCATTGTTTTTTTCAATGGTTTTATTATATATATTTTCAAATTTATCAAGAAATTTTAGTTTGTCTTGAGGGTTTTTTTCTAGAAAATATCTATATAAATGGCATCCTTGTAGTCCCCAAACTTTACTTTGTAGTTGTTGATTATACCATTCCTTCGCTTTCTTCCGGTCTGTATTTATTTCTTGAACAGTGAAATCTTTGAAACAAAGTCTTTTGGAATAATCATCGTGAACTTTTGTCCAAAATAAGTCTGCATCGAGCAATGACTCCAAAAAGTTTGCCACCATACTCTCAGGATTTAAATTACCAGGTAAACATATATAATTTTTTAGCTTACTTTTATCTACTTTTGCTCTTGTATCTCCATCCAATATGACAATGGAGTTAGGGAACATAAAGCTAGGGACTTTTCTTTGAGCCAATTGAACATAGTTGTCACATCCTAGTTTTATATCAGAGAATTCCAAGTTTGGAAATTTCCTCCCTAATAGAGCTTTTGTAAAATGAATACATTCAGGGTCTTCGGTATAAACAGATATTTTCTTAGGTTTAACAATAATTCCTAACGATACATTTAGATTGCTTAATATTCGTTCGTAATCTGGGGATTCTTCCACAGTAACGAAACCATCCAATTTTTTAAGGTATACAGTGTTAAAGTGCTTATCTCGACCTCTTTCCTTTTTTAATATAGATAATTTTTCAAGTAATTGAAGTGAATGAGTAGTGGCTATTAATTGGACGCTAGCCTCTTTACATAATTTACTAAGAAGCTCAAAAAGTTTTATTTGTGAACCTGGGTATAAAGTCGCGTCGATTTCATCAATTGCTAAGATTCCACCTGAATAATTCTCAGGGTATTTTTTCTTTAATCGTTTGAATGAGATAATAGCTAATAATATCTTACTAAGGTTATCTTGACCTGCTGAATTTGAGTGCCAATCATAATGGTCAGTAGTTACACCTAAGGTGTTTTTATTGGTACTTTCCAAGTAGTCTACAGATGCAATATCATCTGCACTTATCAAGATTTTGTTATAATACTCAGAGAACCAAATGTTTTCTTCTACTGATAGTTCTGTGTTTTTACTTTTTATTCTACCTGCTTCAGCTATTGGGATCAGTCGTTTTAAACTGAGATATATTACAGGAAGCTGTATATAACCACTTCCAGCATCTCTTTTACCTTTTTGCCAAAAGCGTATTGAATCTTGTCCCTTTAATTTTCTTGGAATGCTTTCAATAGTAAACGCTCCATTTTCATTTAGATCCGGGTGTAAATCTCTGTCTTTAAAGTAAAGAGTCCATTCATGTTCACCGGAAATATCCAAATTAGGTGATAAACGAAATTTGTCTTGAAATGCAGAACGAAAAGACCCTCCGGTAAGAGGAACCTCATCTGAAAATAAATGTTCTTTTGATGGTATTGTAAAAGTTTGGCTGAGTATTCCTAATAGCGTACTTTTTTGAGTTCCGTTTTGACCTGCAATTAACGTTATTTGTTCGCCAAGAGAAAAGCGTACATCACGAAAACCGCGAAATCTTTCAATATGAGCTTTATCAATAATCATTGTGAACCTAGCTAGAGTATTATAAATGTATTTTTTATTTTAAGCGTACATAATAGTGATTAATGTATTGATATAAATAGATAAAACAAAATTTTCAGAGAAAAAGATCAGATATGTGAATGAACGCATAAAAACTTGTAACTAGGGTTATTCATGATAAAACGATTTATGATTTAGTTGTAAAAGACTTCCATGAAGATGATTTACAAGTGAGTAATAATATAATCGCATATATTCCAGTAAGAGCCACTGCAATAATTAATTTTTCGTTTGAGCCTAAATATTCGATGTCGCCCATAAATGCTAGCAAATAATTTAGTATCAAACCGATCCAAACAAAAATAGTGAAATCACTAAGTGCGATAGCTGTTTTACTTACAGAGAACTTACGTGAATTTAACCAACACGTTTTATGTTGCAACGTATCTTTAGCTCTAAAAAGTTCACCGACGTTAGCTTTAACTTCAAGCTCAGTAACCATGGATTCCCAATGTTCTTGCCAGTATTTACTTCCTCGGTTAACAAGACTCCAGCAAAGTGAACAGATAAGTCCAAAACAAGCAACAACAATAGCAAGGTTAGGTCTAGGGGTGTCTGCCGACATTAATGCGCCATATCCTAATCCAGCAGTCGCAATAAACCCCCAGAAAAACAATGAGCGTTTCCAATATAAATCTATTTCAAAATTACGAGTCGCTATAGCGATTTTATAAGCTTCAAAATGAGGGTCGTGTTTTGCCATATCACCCAACCCTCATCCCAACAACAACCTTCCCAACAACCTCAATATCCCCATCAACAACCTCGATAGTCGAACCATCAAAGCTTATGGCCAACTTGCCAGGCAATCTCTGAATTTGGTTAATGGAGTATCGGCCATCGATGCGGATAAGGTAATTACCACTTACAGGGTCGGTTTGGTTTCTATCAATTAGCGAAATACCTTCATTAGTCTCTATCTCAACTAAATCCGCGTTCTCCAACTTAAAGCCTCTAATTCTGCGGCTTGGGTAAGGTATCTCACCTGTCGGTAACATCTCACCATTTGTCAGGCAAAAGCTTTTAAGAATGATTGTTTTTAGCTGCTCATTCGCAGTAGAAGATTCAGGTTCAATGCTCGGCAGGGTAGGCGTCTTTTTTTCGGCGGCAAGGTGCCATTGTTCTGGCTTTAATGCCAGTTCTTCAATCGGGATACCCGAGGCCAAATGCAGGCGAACCATCAATTCATGTGACGTTCTGTTGTGGGTGTTCCAAGTGCTAAAAGTTGCCTTTGGCATTTCAAGAAGCTCTGACATCTCCAAAAGAGTTTTGCACTTCGTCAGTTGTTTGAGATTCTCAGTGAAATCTACGCCACTCAGATAATCAAATGCAGGGATAGTATTATTTGGCATCTTTAAAATCCAAAAGTTAGATCTAGATCGTTATTAGGTATTGTAAAAATCCGTTTGGCGATCTATTATCTGTTTCGTCAACGGTTGTTCTGAGCCACTACTCTGCCAACCATATGTTTACAATCAGTTAATTAGGATACCACCATGCTCTCATTTCAGTTAGTAATTCCTGCTCCATTTATGACATTCGACGAGTACGCTCGTTTCAGTGGTATGACTCCTCGAACCATCGCCGACTGGGCAAGTAAAGGTAAACTCATCATTAAAAAGAAAGAGTTACCAAGAGAAACGCCATTAGTAAATGTGGTTGCAATGACAGAGCTCGCAACCCGCGAAGCTCTAGAGCAAATGGGTTAGCCCATGAATCGCTCAAATCCCAAAAGAGAGCTTTGGACCTTACTAATTGAAATGATCGGTTGGTCCCTTTTTCTCTACTCCATCTTTCCGTTCGTCTTTTTTTAGGATTGTCGTTTATGGAACAGCATATCGCCATGTGCGAATTACGTGACGTCAAACAGCGAGGCTACGACGCTGCATGTTGTGATTTCGCCATCAACCACAACATGGAAAAGCTAGCGGGCAGGGTAGGGATTAAAAGCGGAACCATGCTTCGCAATAAACTAAACCCAGAACAGCCGCATAAGCTAGACCCAATTGATTTGGCGTTGCTGTGCAAAGAATCGGGCGACTTTACTATCTTGAATACGCTGATGGCCGACATGGGCGTGATAACCGTTCCCGTCCCAGAAGGTAAAGACAGCCTTAACCTGTTAGAACGGTTTTTGAAGAACTCAGTTTATGCCGGTGACTTATCACGCGATGCATTGGCCATGGGCCACACCAACAGTGTTCCCCGAAGCCAAAAACGCAAAACCCTTTCCAAAGCGCAAGCCGCCTTGGGTAATTTGGTTTTGCTTATATCCGACCTAGAAAGCCGAACCACGGGCCTACAACCATTAATGCAAATGGGCACAGACTTTCTGGTCAATGGTTCACCCATTCCCGGACTTGCTTAGGAGTTAATTATGTCAGTAGCCAACGTCATTCCTTTATTTCCCGGCAGAACGCCGGTGATGCACGAGCCAACCAACCCCGCGCACATGCCTTGCCCAGACTTGCCGTGTTATTCGCTAAATCAAGATCAAAAAAATCGGGGTTTAGAGAACTTAGCCAAGATTCGTGAACAACTTAAAAACAAGCAATTGCAGCCATTGCGAGAAGAAGGTGAAGCACTGCGTGTGCGGGGGAAATATGCCGTTGAAACGGGCGAACAGGTTCGTATTGCTGATCAAATTAAAAAGTTAAAAAAACAGGCCGAACGAATAAGTGTTCGTTGGTCTTAACCGCAATGTGTAGGAGAAAAACCATGGACAAAATACTAGCCATATTCAACACACTTATCGAGATGTCGATTACCAACCGTGAACTCATCTTTATTTATTGCCGCTATTCACCAATGGACCATCAAGTTCTGATTTATGCCTATGAGAAAAACAGCAGCGAAATGCTTTACAAGCAAGAGGTGGATTTAGCCGGAGAAAACCCACTTGATGAGTTACTTATCGCGGAAGACAAGCTGATAAATTTTATCTGCCTCGCGAAAGAAAACCATCAGACAGTGGAGGACGCAGCATGATGTTCGCGGCGGTTTCTCTTTGCCCAATGGGCGGTATCGTTCGAGATGAAGAAACGATGGAAGCATTAACCGAAGAAGTGGGTAATTTTGAATCGGAGAACGAAGCGATTGCCCACGCTTGCCTCAACCTGCAATGTGACCATTTACACAATGGTGTCATTAGCCGAGGGAAAGGCAAGGGTGGTTATATGGTGGTGACTACGCAGGAGTTAGAGGAAGTGTAGTGCAAGAAAAACAGATACTTTATGTCGCTGGGGCCGTAATGCCCCACGACAAAATCAGAAAAAACATCGCCAGCTCTCATGCTGGTTTTTTAGGTTCCAAAATCTACACCGACCAAGAACAACAACTTTTGGATTCCGGTGTTGTTAAGAAAATCCCAATTTATGATCGCGTGCTTGGCCGAAAGGACAAACACATTGTCGAAATTGAAAAAGAGACCGATTACTACCGCGCACACCATGCCAAAAAAGCCGAGCAACGCGAGGGAAGGCCTAGGCTTGTCCAAGGGCGCAAAAGTCCGACAGGCCGATATTACATTGATAACTTCGATTTCTATAGGCGCTATTTCGTCTCTAAACCCGTGTGTCAGCACGTTCAGACCATTCTTGCTAGCCATGAAGCGCACGACAACTTTGATTCAATCTACGCAAGCTGCGAGCGAAATAAGGCGGGCATCTATCGCAGTCTTGAAGAGCGAACCTATAAAATTGAGCCAATAATTTCACCTGTGTCGCTTCAATTGCAAAAAAAAGATTGGTCTGGGCAGTATCGAGCTCAAGTTGTCACTCAAATTCCATCAAGTAGCCCGCCGCCACC